>NZ_QEQK01000001.1:300000-401991 GCF_003151135.1 Abyssibacter profundi | reverse complement strand
TGACGAATCCACCGCGACGGCCAAGGCGACGGTGAGCGTGGGCGGGACGGGCAGCAACCCCGGTACGCCCAGCCAGCCGGCGGCTTCCACGGGTGGCGGCTCAGGTGCCCTGGGCGGTTTGTTGCTGCTGCCGCTGCTGGGCTTCGGTCTGGCCCGCCGGCGACGCGTCTAGGCAAAATGGAGCCAGGCGGGCCGTCATCCGGCTGCCCGTCCTGACTTTGAATGGCGCCTCGTCGGGGAGTCCCGGCGGGGCGTTTTTTATGGGCTCCGCAGTTGCTAGGGAAACACTGATCTATTCGCACCGCCGAGTTGCTGCCTGCAAACAGGCCAGGCAAGGCGCGAGGAGCGAAGTTTGGTCATTCCAAATGAACGACGAGCACCGATTCGCCGGGAGCGAATTGAAACCGCCGAAGGCGGGCCCATCGGGGGAGGCGCATGGATGCGCCGACTAACGCAGTCTGGCCTGTTTGCAGGCGCAATCCAGATGGAACGGGCCGGTTTTCCCGCGATCCTGCGTTGTCGTTCGCTGACTTGGAATGACCAAGCGGCACTCACTTCGCCTGGGCTCGCGGGAAAACCGGCTCCGTCTTGGTGGCGCGAATAGGTCAGTGCTTCCCTGGGGCGCGGTGCTACACTGAATCCGAAGCCTGATTCCAGGCCCGCCGAAGTCTCGAGACAAGGAGTCGCTATCCATGAAGATGATCACCGCGATTATCAAACCCTTCCGCCTTGATGATGTCCGACAGGCCCTGTCCGAAGTCGGGGTTCAGGGGATGACGGTCACGGAGGTCAAGGGCTTCGGCCGGCAGAAGGGGCACACCGAGTTGTATCGTGGCGCCGAGTATGTCGTCGACTTTCTGCCCAAGGTTAAGATCGAGATCGCCGTGGATGACGGCATGGTCGATACGGCCGTCGAAGCCATCATGGCCGCCGCCAAGACAGGCCAGATTGGTGATGGCAAGATTTTCGTGCAGCCGGTGGAACAGGTGCTTCGCATCCGCACCGGCGAGCAGGGGGCCGAAGCCGTCTAGGCCTGAGCTTGCGGTTTGCTCTGCAGGCAATGACCCATGGTTAACCGTCTATTGCTCATCCTGTTCGGGCTGATCCTGGGGCTGGGTGTTGCCCAGGCGGCGGTGTATCGCTGGGTGGATGAGCAGGGCCAGGTGCATTACAGCGACAAGCCCCGCGGGCAGAATGCATCACGCCACAACTTCGCCCCCGGCAGTGTGGGGGCAACCGCGGATCGCAGGCGCGCGGCCGAAGCCGAAGCGGCTGATGTGGCCGCCGCCGAGCGTTGTCAGTCGGCCCGCGATCAGCTGCAGCAGTTTGAATCGGCGGCCAGTCTGGTGGAACGCAGTGCCACGGGTGAGGAACGAGAGCTGACGCCGGAGGAACGCGAGCAGCACATCACCCGTGCGCGCGCCAAGGTCGCCGATGCCTGTGAGGAGGCGGAATGATGTCTCGATTCGCCTGCGTCTTTGCATTGGCTTTGATCTGGCCGGTTGTCGCCGATGCGGTCGGCGTGTATCGCTGGGTGGACGCGAACGGTCGCGTGCATTACTCCGATACGCCGGTGACCAGCGCAGAGCGGGTCAATGCGGCCTTGCTCAAGTCCCGCGAAGTGAAGCCGCGGCCGGTCGACCCGGTGCCGCGAGCATTCCGTCAGCAGGTGGCTGTCGAGTGTGAGTTGGCGCGGGATCGCGTGGCCCTGTACACCCGCGCAGCGGAAGTTTTCGAACAGACCGCGACCGGGGTGACCTATCGTCTAACCCCCGAGAAGCAACAAGCCCGATTGGACGAGCTGCGTCATACCCAGCGGCGTGTTTGCCGAGCCGGCGCCGCAGAGCGACTCTGGCAAGCGCAGCAAGCTGCGGCGGCCCAGGGCAAGCCCGCCGCCGGCCTGATCAGCCAGAACTGAGCAGGCGTTTGACCAGCGGCGGCACGGCCAACGCGGCCTGATGGGTCTCCGCCGAGTAGTACTGCAAGGTCTCCGCAAACGGTTTGCAGGCCTCTGGTCGGGGCGCCGGCAAGACCGGGTGGCCCGCGGCGATGGTCGCACTCCACCAGCCGCTGGGATAGATCGGTTGGGGGAAGAACAGCGGTGTGGTCGAGGCAAAACCGGCGTCGCGCATGGCGTCGGCCATTGCCTTGAAAATCGGGCCATGGAGCAGCGGTGATTCCGACTGCTGGATGAACAGGCCATCGTCGGCCAATGCCCGCCGACAATTCTGATAAAACGCGACGTTAAACAGGCCTTCCGCCGGTCCGACCGGGTCGGTGGAGTCGACGATGATCACATCGAGGCTACCCGGTGCCGCATCGCGGATATACGCGATGCCATCATCAAAGGCGATGGTTGCGCGCGGATCGTCATTGGCGCTACACAGTTCGGGAAAATACTGTTCGGACAGACGGGTGACCCGTTCGTCGATGTCGATTTGCGTCGCCGATTCCACTGTCGGGTGGCGCAAAACCTCGCGCAGGGTTCCGCAGTCGCCGCCGCCAATGATGAGCACTCGCTTGGGTGCCGGGTGCGTGGCCAGCACCGGGTGCGACATCATCTCGTGATAGAAGAAGTTGTCACGCGTGCTGACCATGGTGCAGCCGTCAATCACCATCAGGTTGCCCCAGCGCTCCGTTTCGTAGATCTCGATGTGTTGAAACGGGGTCTGTTCTGCATGGACCCGTCGCCCCTTGAGTCCAAAGGCGCTGGCGTTGGCATCATCAACTTCGGTAAACCACTGGTCTGCGTTTAACATCGCGGGTCGCTTATTGGCCGGGCGCGCATTGTAGCGCCCCTTGTTTTTCTCAGACTCTGGATCGGGCTGCATGCCGCACTCAAACTGGACCGTCGACGACAGTCGTCGACTCTATAACCTCGAGACCTGGGGCGACGGCTACTTCGATATTTCCCCGGCCGGCGAACTGCGCGTAGGTGGGGCCGCCGATCGCCGTGTGTCGCTGACCGAGATCGTCGGGGAGCTGGGTGATGCCGGCCTGCGGTTACCCGTGTTGTTGCGCTTTTCAGACGTGCTGCGGGACCGGGTCACCCGGTTATGTCAGGCCTTCGATACGGCCTGTGCCGACCTGGACTACAGCGCCGGTTACACCGCGGTGTATCCAATCAAGGTCAATCAGCAGTACAGCGTCGTGCGCGAGATCGTTGCCTGTGGTGGTGATCGCGTGGGGCTGGAGGCCGGCAGCAAACCCGAGTTGCTGGCCGTGCTGGGCCTGGTCCGGCCGGGCGGCACGGTAATTTGCAACGGGTACAAGGATCCGGAGTACGTGCGTCTGGCATTACAGGGACAGTGCCTGGGTGTGAACGTGACCCTGGTGGTGGAGAAGCTCTCCGAGCTGAACATCATCATGGCCGAGTCACGGGCATTGGGGTTGCGACCGCGAATTGGTCTGCGCGTCCGCCTGGCCACGCTGGGCGCCGGCAACTGGCAGAACACAGGCGGAGAGAAGTCCAAGTTCGGGTTGCCAGCCGGCCAGTTGCTGGACGCGGTCGAGCGATTGCGTCAGGCCGGCATGCTGGATTGCCTGCACCTGATGCATCTGCATCTCGGATCGCAAATTGCCAATGTGCGTGACATCCAACACGGCATGCGCGAGGCCGCGCGTCTTTATGTGGAGCTACGCCAGCTGGGCGCGCCGATCGATTGCGTCGATGTGGGCGGCGGACTCGGGGTGGATTACGAAGGGACACGCTCACGCAGCTTCTGCTCCATGAACTACTCGGTTGATGAGTACGCTCACAATATCGTGCGCGCCCTGGCCGAGCATTGCGCGGCGGCCGAGGTGCCCGCTCCGCACATCATCAGCGAGTCCGGGCGCGCGCTGACCGCCCACCATGCGGTGTTGGTGACATCGGTCGTGGATTCTGACTCGGGGGTACTGCCGGCCCCCGGCGAGCAGGCAGCGGATGCTCCGTTACCACTGGCCGAGCTGTGGCGGGTGCATGACGATCTGGCGAGCATCCCGCCGCTGGAGGCGTACCACGATGTCAGTTACTGCCTCGCAGAGGCCCATGCTGCATTCAACCATGGGCAGCTGACGCTGGCGCAGCGGGCACAGGCCGAGCGATTGGCTTCGGCGATCAACCACCACTTGCTGGGCAGCCTCAGCCCCGAGCTGCCGGCGCATCGCGACGCCCTCAACGACCTGCGCGTGCGCCTGGCGACCAAGTACTTCCTCAACCTATCGGTGTTCCAAAGCCTGCCGGATGTCTGGGGGATCGATCAGGTCTTTCCGATTGTCCCCATCGCACGTTTGGATGAGGCGCCAGAGGAGCGCGTCACGCTTTGCGATCTGACCTGTGACTCCGATGGCCGGATTGATCATTACGTCGAGGCCAGCGGCCTGACCGAGACATTGCCGGCTCACCGTCTGCGCGACGGCGAGACCTATTGCCTAGCGATTGCGATGGTCGGTGCTTATCAGGAAATTCTTGGCGATTTGCATAATCTGTTCGGCGACACCGACACCGTCAATATCGAAGTGGCGGCGGATGGTCACTGGCGGTTTAGCGCGCCGGAACCGGGCGATCGGACCGACGAGTTACTGCAGCTGGTACACCATGCGCCGGATGAGTTGCTGGCGACATATGCCGAGCGTCTGGCCCTGTCTGGCCAGGCGGCCGACGTACAGGCGCGGATGCTGGCGGACTACCGTCATGCCATGCAGGGATATACCTATCTCGACCCGCAGGACCAGCGTCGGCCCGCAGTCAACGAGGAGCGATCCACATGACAGACCCATCACCGCGAACCGGGTTTATCGGGCTTGGCGCCATGGGCGCACCGATGGCCACGCACATTGCCCGCGCGGGCCGGTTGCGAGCTGTTTACAACCGCAGTGCTGCCCGCGCCGAAGCGTTTGCGGCCGAGCATGCGGTGGAAGCCGTGAACCGGGTCGATGCGCTGGCGGCAATCTGCGACATCGTCGTGGTCTGCGTCTCGGCAGATGATGATGTGCGAATGGTCTGCGAGCAGCTGGCCGCCGGTCTGCAGCCGGGCAGCCTAGTGATCGATTGCTCCACCGTGGCACGGGAAACCGCCTGCGCGGTGGGCCAACGACTGGCTGCAGCGGGCATCGGCTTCGTCGATGCACCGGTGTCCGGCGGCACCGAGGGAGCCCGTCAAGGCAGCCTGACGATCATGGCAGGTGGCAGCGAATCCGATCTGCAGCGCGCGCGACCCACGCTTGCATTGATGGGGGCGGCCATTCATCACATGGGCCCTGTTGGTGCCGGTCAGGCAACCAAGGCCGTCAACCAGGTGTTATGTGCGGGTATTAACCGGGCTGTGACCGAGGCGCTGGCCTTTGGCGAGTCGCTGGACTTGCCGATGGCCACGGTCGTCGATGTCGTCGGCAGCGGCGCGGGTGGCAATTGGTTTATCAACCACCGCGGCAAGACGATGTTGCAGCAGCACTACCCGTTGGGTTTCAAGGTGGCATTGCACGCCAAGGACCTCGCGATTTGTTCGGCGATGGCCCAAGCCAGCGGGGCCTCACTGCCGCTCACCGAACAGACCCGCGCCGACTACGCTCGGTTGATGGCGCAGGGTCATGGTGACGAGGACATCTCGGCGCTTTACCGACTGATCCGCCCGGCGGCAGGCGAGGACTAGCTGGCGTTGCGTGCCCGGTTGATGGCCGCGCGGACCTGGTTTGGCGCGGTCCCGCCGATGTGGTCTCGGGCCGCCACTGAACCCTCGACGGTGAGCACGGCGTAGACATCCGGTTTGATCGCCGCGGATTCGGCCTGCAAGTCTTCCAGTGGCAGCTCGGCCAGGTCGCAACCGGCATCGGTTGCCCGGCGCACGCAGCGGCCAACGACCGCATGGGCGTCGCGGAACGGCACGCCATGCATCACCAAATAGTCCGCCAGATCAGTGGCCGTGGCGAAGCCTTGTCCGGCCGCGGCCAAGGCGCGATCAGCGCGGACCTCCAGTGCCCCCACCATGGGGGTGAAGACGCGCAGGCAGGCCAGCACGGTGTCGACCGTGTCGAACAGCGGCTCCTTGTCTTCCTGGTTGTCGCGGTTATAGGCCAGGGGCTGGCCCTTCATCAGCACCAGTAATGCCTGAAGACTGCCAATCACACGGCCGCTCTTGCCGCGGACCAGCTCGGCAATGTCCGGGTTCTTTTTCTGCGGCATGATCGATGAGCCGGTGCAGAACGCGTCCGGTAATTCCACCAGGCCGAATGCGGCACTGGTCCACAGCACCAACTCTTCGCACATCCGCGACAGGTGCACCATCAGCAGGCTGGCGGCCGCACTGTATTCAATCGCGAAATCACGGTCGGAGACGGCATCCAGCGAGTTCTCGCAGACCTGGTCGAATCCCAGCAGTTCGCAGGTGATGCTGCGGTCGATCGGATGCGGAGTGCCGGCCAGTGCGGCGGCGCCCAGCGGCATGCGGTTGGTGCGGCGCCGGCAATCGGCAAAGCGATCGGCGTCGCGCAGGATCATTTCCCGCCAGGCCAGCATGTGGTGGCCGAAGCTCACGGGCTGGGCAACCTGCATATGCGTGTGGCCCGGAAAAATCGTGTCGGCTTCACGCTCGGCGAGTTCGAGCAGCGTATCGGCCAGTTGATCCAGCGCAGCGCCGGTCTGGTCGATGGTGTCGCGCATGAACAATCGCAAGTCGGTTGCGACCTGATCGTTGCGCGAGCGCGCGGTGTGCAGTTTCTTGCCCACATCGCCCACCTGTTCGGTCAGGCGACGCTCGATGTTCATGTGGACGTCTTCCAGCGCCGTATCCCACTCGAACTCGCCAGCGGCGATTTGTTGATCAATGGCCTGCAAGCCGCTGACGATGGCGTCGACCTCGTCGCGGGTCAGTATTTCGCAGCGGCCCAGCATGGTGGCGTGCGCAATTGATCCCTGGATGTCATAGGGAGCCAGGCGGGCATCGAAACTAACCGATTCGGTAAACGCCTCGACCCGGGGGTCAGTGGCCTGCGTGAAGCGGCCGGCCCAGGGCTTGTCTGAACTCATGGTGCGCCGTGTGTTCGCTGAGGGGGAAGGCGGCGCAGTATAGCTTGCGTCGTCAGGCGCGCAGAGGGGCGCGCTTGACCGGCTCGCCCGGCCCTGCCAAGACTGCGTGCATGAACCACCCCGCGACAAGGACCGCACCCGAGCTGCTGCCGGACTTCTGCTCCGGCCCGGTGTTGCTGTCGGTTGCGCTGATCACCCAGCTCGTCGCGGTACTGATCATGTTCGTGACCCAGCCCGTGGGCGCCTTCTTCTGGGAACGGTTCGCCCTGTTGTCGCTTTACTTGCAGTGGAACGGGCTTTGTGGCGCCGCTGTGCTGTGCCAGGCCCGGTCCTGGCTGTCGCGCATGCCGACCTGGTTCGTCCTGTTCGCCAGTTACATTCTGCTGCTGGGCGTCACGGCGCTACTGGCAGAGCTGTCGTGGATGCTCATCGGCGTGCTCGGCTGGTCATCGATGCTGGAAACCGACGGGCGTTGGAGCTTCGTCGTGGGCAGTCTTGGCGTTGCGGCCATCGTCGTGGCCTTTGTGCTGCGCTATTTCTGGGTGCAGCATCAATGGCGACTGGAAGTTCAGGCTCAGGCCGAGTCGCGTTATCTGGCGTTGCAGGCGCGCATCCGGCCGCATTTCTTGTTCAACACCTTGAACACCTTGTCGGCGCTCATCCGAAAAGACCCCCGTCAGGCCGAGTCGCTGGTCGATGACCTGTCCGACTTGTTTCGCGTGAGCTTGGAGAAGCGCCATCGTCTGGTGCCGCTAAGCGAGGAAATCGAGACAGCGCGCTGCTATCTCAACATCGAACAGGTGCGCGTGGGTGAGCGCTTGAAAATCGAGTGGAACATTCCGGAAACCACGCTCAGTGTCCCCGTGCCGGTGCTGTCGCTACAGCCGCTGGTCGAGAACGCAGTGCACCATGGAATCATGCATCGGGACGACGAGGGAACCATCCGAATCTCGACAGAGTTGCAATCCAGTGGCTCGGGAGTGGAGTATCTGATCTTGACCGTGACGAATCCGGTGCCGGATGTGCCGGTGCCCAGTCAGGGGTCGCGCTTGGCGCTGACCAATCTGACCGAGCGGTTGCGTATCGCCTATGAGGGTCGTGCGAGTCTCAAAAGCGAGCGACAGGAACACCAATTCCGCATCGACATGCGACTTCCGGTCGTGAGCGACGTGCGGCAGGGGGTTGCATGAGGCTGGTGATCGTCGACGACGAAACGCTTGCCCGGGAACGGGTTCGGCAACTCGTGTCGGATTTCCCGGGTTGGGAGATTGTCGGAGAGGCCGAGAACGGCCGGAAAGCGCTCGAAGTCATTCGGCAAACCGAGCCCGATGTGGTGCTGCTCGACGTGCGCATGGGCGAGGTCGATGGCCTGCAGGTTGCGCGCAAGCTGGCCGAAGAGGCGACCCCGCCGGCCATTATTTTCACCACCGCATTTGCCGAGCATGCCCTGTCGGCGTTCGAGTCCAGCGCCGTGGCGTATCTGCTTAAGCCGATTCGTGCGGAGAAACTGCGCGAGGCCTTGCAGCGCGCACGCCGGCCCAGTCGAGCGCAGCTGGAAACGGCGTGGTCGCAGCATGCCGAGCCGGCACGGGCGCATGTGGTGGCATCCACGCGGGCAGGACTGGTTCGCGTGCCATCGCGGGACATTCTCTATTTTCTGGCCGACCAGAAGTACGTCACGGTCTATCACCTGCATGGCGAGGTGCTCATCGAGGAATCATTGCGCAAGCTGGAGGATGACTTCGCTCCCTTGTTCGTGCGCATTCATCGTAAGGCCCTGGTCGCCAAGCACTACATCACCGGGTTGGAACGGTCCCGGGAAGGTCACCACTGGGTTCGATTGCAGCATTGCGAAGAACCCCTGCCCGTGAGCCGGCGTCGCCTCGCGGAAGTGCGTCGGGTGCTGTCCGGCGAAGACGAGCAGAATAATCTGGATCAGCTGGACGAAGCCTGAGCGCCGGCGCGGTATCCTCCGCGTCCCCTTGCGTACCGGCGACACCCCATCATGAAGCTCGTCATTGCCACCCGGCAGAGTCCACTGGCCCTCTGGCAGGCCGAACACGTTCGCGATCGCCTACTGGCGCAGCACCCGCAAATGCAGGTGGAACTGCTCAAGTTGACCACCGAAGGTGATCGACGGTTGGATGCGCCGCTGGCGGCATTCGGTGGCAAAGGGCTGTTCATCAAGGAGCTGGAGCAGGCACTGCTGGATGGACGCGCCGATCTTGCCGTTCACTCCATGAAAGATGTGCCGGTGACCCTGCCCGAGGGGTTTGCGCTGGGACCGATACTGCAGCGCGCCGATGTGCGCGATGCCCTGGTTATGCCCCAGGCCGTCACTCTGGATGCCTTGCCGCAGGGGGCGCGAGTCGGCACGGCCAGTCAGCGACGCCAGGCCCAGTTGGCTGCACGACGCCCCGACCTGTCCATCCATCCCGTGCGTGGCAATGTCGGCACGCGCCTGCAGCGACTGGACGAAGGCCGATTCGAGGCGCTGGTGTTGGCGGCCGCCGGGTTGGACCGGTTGGGGTTGTCGGCGCGTATTACCCAGCGACTGGACCCGGCCGACATGCTGCCGGCCGTGGGCCAGGGCGCGGTCGGGATCGAATATCGGGCCGGCGACCATCAAACGGCCGACTGGGTGGCGCCGCTCAACCACTTGGAGACAGCCACCTGCGTCCGTGCTGAACGGGCCCTGAGCCAGGCCTTGGGTGGCGATTGCACGTTACCGCTGGCCGGCTACGCGCAGCTGGACGGTGATCAACTGTCGATGCGGGCTTTCATGGGCATGCCTGATGGCAGTGCCCATGCCCGCTGGCAAGGGCAGGGGTCTGCCTCGGCCCCCGAGGCGCTGGGGGAGGCTGCCGCCCAGGGGCTGCGAGCCGACGGTGCCACGGCGATTCTGGAGCGATTGCGCGCAGAGTCATGAACAACCCGCAGCCCCTGGCAGGCCTGCGCTTGCTGATTCCCCGCGCGCAGGCGCGGGGAGCATCGCTACAGCAGGCGGTGACGGCATTAGGTGGCCAGGCACGTTGCATCGCGGCCTTGCGGTTTGATGCGACCCTGGCACCGATCCGATCGCTTGCGCAGGCCGGTGCGGCACAGGCGGCCGTGTTCACCAGCCAGCCCGCCGTCGAGCACTGGCAGCGACTGGCGACGCCGGCCGATTTGCCCCCCCGTGTGATGGCGGTCGGCGACGCCACCGCAGCCGCATTGCATCGGGCCGGCGTCGACGCCGTGCGGGTGCCCCCGCGGCAAGATGCCGACGGAATACTCGCCGAGCTAGACGCGCATGATTGGCGCGATGTGTTGCTGGTGACCGGCGTCGGCGGGCGCCCCCTGCTGCGACAGGCGTTGGCGCAGCGGGGTCGACTGCGTCTGGCCGAAGTCTATGCGCGGCGACCACATCCCGACCTGACCGACGCGCTGGCCGCACTGGGCGACTGGCCCAATGTCGTGCTGGCATCCAGTGCCGAGACCTATCGCGCGATCATCGAGCATGCACCCGATGACGGCAGGGGGCTTCTGCATTGCCCGGTGGTCGCGCCGAGCGAGCGTGTGATACAACACAGTCGCACCCTGGGGTCCGAGGCGCCTGCCTGGTTAGCCACACCATTTGGCGAGGCGGCCGTGCTAAGCGCACTCAAGGCCAACTGGGTGCGGCCGTCCCCACCAAGCGCGAGAGACGATGACAGAGAGCGCCGCTGACGCTGAGAGCCCGACCCCGAGTCAGGGCTCCGAATTAATGCCTTACACGCCCGGCGAACAGGCGCCGCCCACGCAGCCCGTCAAGACCGGGCGCCCGATCGCCTGGGTTGCGCTGGTGGTTACGCTGCTCAATCTCATTGTCCTGGCATTTGCTGCGGCGCTGACCTGGCAGTTCGGCCTGCCGTACCTCGAACGCTCCGGTGCACGCGTCGACACCATGCGCGAGCGCGTGTCGGATCAGACCCGTGATCTCGAACGCCACGGTGAGCGGCTCGCCAGCCTGGAAGCGTCGCAAGGCGAACTCAAGCAGGGAATGCGACAACGTGATCGCAATCTCGACACCCTGGACCAGCGGGCCGAGACGCTGGAATCGGCCGTGGCCAGCCTGACCACGCGTGTCGAAGGCGGGCGTCGACTGTGGCAGCTCAATGAACTCGAACATCTGCTGCTGATTGCCAATGAGCGGCTGCAACTCTCCCGAGACCTGGATTCGGCCCAAGCGGCGTTGGTGCTGGCCGAAGAGCGGGCTGCGGCCATGAACGATCCTGCACTGTTTGATGCGCGCAATCTCATCGCCAGCGAGATCGCGGCCGTGCGCAATGCTCCGCGTGTCGATCGCCAGTCGATCGCCCTGCGGGTCAGCAGCTTGATTCGTCAGGTTCCGGGGCTGCCGATCGAGCGCAATGTGCCCGATGCCTTCCAGCCGGGCGAGACACGCCCGCCGGTCGAAGGCCCTGTGGCCGATGCCGGGCGACGGGCCTGGAACAAGCTGGTCGAGATTGCGAACAAGATGTTCGTCATCCATCGGACTGAAGAAGCGGTGCATCCGTTGTTGCCGCCCGAGCAGGCCTATTTCCTGCGGCAGAACCTCATTCTTCAACTGGAGACGGCACGGTTGGCCGTGCTGCAGTTGGACGGCGCCAACTACCGGGATGCCGTGAACGAGGCGCGCGCGTGGATCGAGCGCTATTTCGATACGGATGATCGGGCCGTGACGGCAGCCATCGAGCAGCTGGATGCCCTGGCCGGCGAACGGGTTCGTAGCAACCTGCCGGATATTTCGGCCAGCCTGGAGGCCGTGCGTACGGTGATGGAGCGGCGGCGGGCACCATGATGAAGATCCTGCTGCTCGTTCTCGTGTTTGCTGCCGCAGCAGGTGCCGGCGTGTACCTGCTGGACGATAGCGGCTACGTCCTGATCAATATCGGTGATTACATCATCGAGACTTCGGTCGTCACGCTGGTCGTGGTGGCCGTGTTCGGTGGGCTACTGCTGCTGCTCAGCCTGCGGGCCCTGCGCGGGAGCTTGCGGGCGCCTTCGACCATCCGGCGCAGCCTGCGCCAGCGACGCATCGAACGCGCACGCAGTTCGTTTCTGCGTGGTTTGCTGCGCCTTTCGCAGGGCCGGCCAAAAGATGCCGAGGTCGATCTGGTGCGCCATGCGGCACACCACGACTACGCGCTGCTGAATTACCTGGCTGCGGCAGAGGCTGCAGACGCCATCGGCGCGACAGACCGGCGTGATCGCTATCTGGAGCTGGCGTTTGCCACACGCCCCGATGCAGAGCTGTCGGTGCTGCTCAAGCAGGCCGATTTGCAGACGCGGCGCGGCCGACATGCCGAAGCCCTGGCCACGCTGGTCCGCTTGCGTGATCTACACCCACACCACGCGGGTGTGCTCCGGCGGCTGGTCACGGTTTATGAGCAGGCCGGCGATTGGGAGCCGTTGCGCAGCCTGCTGGAGCAGATCGAACGCGACAAGGTCATTCCCGAAGACCGCTGGCAGGCGCTGATGCAGCGCTGCTTGCAGGCGTTGTTGGTTGCCGCCGGAGAACATCGCCGGCTCGATAGCGTCCACGGCGCCTGGGAAACCATTCCGAAGCGTTTTCGCTCCGATGCTGCCATCCGTCGCAGCTATATCCAGCAGCTGGCACGTAGCGGCGCAGACAGCGAAGCCATTGCCTTGATCACCCAGGCCCTGAAGTCCGATTGGGATGGCGAGCTGGTGCTGCTGTTCGGTGAGTTGCGTGCCAGCGATGATGTCAGCCAGCTGGCGACTGTTGAGCAGTGGCTGCGGCAATATGAGGAGCGGCCGGAACTGCTGCTCGTTGCCGGCCGGCTGTGTCTGCGCGGTCGGCTCTGGGGACGGGCGCGTAGCTATCTGGAGGCCAGCCTCACACAGCGCAAGGCGCCCGACACGCTGTTCGCGTTGGCGCGACTGGCTGAGGAAACCAAGGAGCCCGAACGGGCGCGTGGCCTTTATCGCGAAGGCCTGGAACTGGCGCTTGCGGACTGAACGCGTTTGCTGTCAGGCCGGCGTGCTGCGGTACGCTGGCCATATCACGTCATCCACAACCGAGGAATGAGGCATGTCCCACGAGGGCTACCACGAACCTGTCGAGGAACTCAGCGATGAGGTGCGTGACATGCACCGTGCGATCGAATCGCTCATGGAAGAGCTGGAAGCCGTGGACTGGTACAACCAGCGCGTCGCCGCCTGCAAGGATCCCGAGCTCAAGGCGATTCTCGAACACAACCGCGATGAGGAGAAGGAACACGCGGCCATGACGCTGGAGTGGATCCGGCGACGCGACCCCCGGATGGACAAGGAGTTGAAGGACTACCTGTTCACGGACAAGCCGATTGCTCATGGTGACGACGAGCACTAGTGGCTGGTCTGGAATCACATCGCGCACACGCCACCTTCGGGTGGCGTTGTCGTGTTGGGCGAGCGCATGTGAGGATAGCGGCGACTTGATTGCTGATCCGGAGCCGCTGCCGCCACCATGACCCAACGCACGATCGACCCGACACCCGCCGACCTCAAACGCATCGCCAGCGACATCCCGCTGGATACCCCGGTGACCATGCTCAACCTGCTGCGCTTTCGCGAGCAGGCGGCTTACCCCGAGGATTCAGGCCAGCCCGCCTGCTCGGGCCGGGCCGCCTATGCAAGGTATTCGGAGATCGCGATCCGCCATGTCAAAGCCGTGGGCGGCGAGCCGGTGGTCATGGCTGACGTGCTAGGGCGGTTCATCGGGCCCGAAGATGAGGACTGGGACGAAATGCTGCTGGTGCGTTACCCCAGCCTGTCGGCCTTTCTGGACATGGTGGGTAACGCCGACTACCAGGCTGGCGCCGTGCATCGCACGGCGGCCTTGGCCGACGCACGGCTCATCGTCACCCGCACGCCAGACTAGCTGGCGGCCGGCCTCCGGATCGGCTTGATCACGGCGAACAGCAACGGCAGCAAGGTCAGGTTGGCGATGAGCGCCAGCAGCATCGCCAGGCCGGTGAACAGGCCGAAGTACATGATCGGCACGAAGTTCGACAGCGCCAGGATGGAGAAGCCGACGGTGACCGTGATCGAGGTGTAGTAGATCGCCCGGCCCACCGATCCATGGGTGTTGCGCATGGCGGCCCAGTAGTCGCCGCGGGCCGGTCCGTCGCCGGTCACTTCCTCGACGAAGCGGTGGGTGTAGTGGATGGTGTTATCCACGCCAATGCCGATGGTGATGGCGGCGATGGTAATGGTCATGATGTCCAGCGGAATGCCCAGCCAGCCCATCAGGCCGAGGATGCTGGCAGCCGCGAACAGGGTCGGCACCACGCCGATCAGCGCCAGCGGGATCGAGCGGAACAGCACCGCCAGCATGAGCGCAATGACGACGAACACCGTGCCCATGGTCTTGATCTGTGAGTCGAACAGGCTCTGCAACACATTGTTGTAGAGCACCAGCAGACCCGACAGGCGCAGCTGCTCCGGTTGCAGGTCGAACTGTTCGATCAGGTCGCTGCGGATCTTCTTCAGCAGGGCGTCGCGGCGCAAGTTGGAATCCGAATCGATCACCCGGATCGAGAAGCGGATCTGGTTGCCGTCATCCGACATGTACGGGTCGATCAGAATCGACTTGATGTCGGCTGGCAGCCGGTTGTACATGATCGACAGGATGAAATTCGACAACGGCTCGCCGTCATTGAGCTGGGTCATCATGTCCATGGTCGTGGCCAGCGACAGCACCTTGCCTGTCTCGGGCAGGCTGTCGAGATAGTCATGAATGGCCTGGACGGTTTCCAGCTCGTAGCTGTTGTACCAGTAGCTGTCGGCCGACAGCCCGCCGCTGCCCAGCGCATCGCCGAATTCCTCGGCAAAGGCCGCCTGTTCGTCGAGGAAGTCCTGCGGGGCGTTGATGATGATGTCCAGTGGCGTGGTGCCACCCAGCTTCTTATCGATCTTCACCATGCCCTGGTAAATCTCGGTCGACGGCTTGAAGTAGTCGATGAAGCGGTTCTCCACGCCCAGCCGGGTAATGCCGATGACGGCCGCGATGAGCACGGTGGCGTAGATCGCCAACGTCACGCCGCCGAATCGCTCGATGGTGCCGGCAAAACCCTGGGTGATACGCGCGGTGACATCGGTTTGGCCGATTGAGGGCGTGCCGGGCTTGAGCGGCGTGAGCGCCGCCGGGTACAGCAGGAAGGTGAACAGGAACGCCAGCGCGACACCGCAGACCATCATCAAACCAAAATCGATGACCGGCCGGATATCGGCAATGATCAGCGAGGCGAACGACACAATGGTCGTGAGCGTCGTGAAGATCGACGGAGCCAGCTTGCTGCGCAGCGTCTCGGTCACCAGCCAGCGCTGGCTCGCGTCCGGATGCTCGGCATGCAGTTCCAGATGCCGCACCACCAGGTGAACGGTGAGCGACAGCGTGATGATGAGCGTTAGCGCGGTGAAGTTCGACGACACCACGGTCACCGGCCATTCCATGAAGCCCAGCAGGCCCACCATGGACAGCACCACAACCGTGCAGATGGTGGCCGGCAACACCACCCAGCGCAGCCGGCGGAAGGCCAGCGCCAGCAACAGAATCAGCAGCACGCCGACCACGCCACTGAACAGCTCGATGTCGGAGCGGACAAAATCGATCATGTCCGAAGCGATCATCGGCACGCCGCCGAGGAACAGTTCGGCGTCGTCGCGATAGCCGTCCATGATCTGGCGGATCGTCTCGATGCCGTCGGTGATCGCGGCCTGCCGTTGGGCCGAGAGCGTGTCATAACGTGCAGACACCGCTTCGAGCCGGGCCGCCTGTTCCGCACTCAAGGTTTCGTTGGCGGCCAGGCGGCGTAGTTCATTGCGCTCATCGAGTAGCTGCGCGAGTTCCGGGGTCGGCGTCAGCGTGCCTTGGATGGCCGTGGTCGAGCCATCCGGGCTGACGAGCAGGTTTCGGTAGAGCGGGCTATTGACGAACTCCTCGCGTGCCATCTCGCGATTGGTGCCGGGATCCAGCAGCGTGCGCGTGCCCTGGGCGACCTCGGCCAATCCCATCGGCGGGCTTTGGATGAGCGGCACATCCAGGATGCTGGTGACCGAAGCAATGATGTCGACGTCCAGCAGCTCCTGTTTGAGGCTTTGCAGGCGCGCCAGCGTGTCATCGGAGAACAGATCACCGTCCGGTGTGTAGGTGACGACGATGAATTCTTCGGAGCCGTAGCGATCGGTGACCGTGCGGTAATAGGCGAGATCGTCATCGCTCTCCAGGACCAAGGAGTCCGAGGAGGCATCCAGCCGGAATTCGGGGGCATGCACCAGCGCCAGGCCGAAGAGCAACGCCACCAGCAGCGCGGCGACAAGAGGATGCCCGACCGTCGCGCGGACATAGGCTGAGAACAGAGACTGACGCATGTGATGATTTCCCAGAGTGGGTCGTCCAATGACCGACGCAATAATCGGATGTTAACGGCGCCGCTGCATCACGGCGACCGCAGGCAGGCGAATTAGCGCGCCGCGCCGGGGCGCTCGTCCTCGGGCCAGGTGACAAACGCGTACTCGAAGGCGTCGTAGAACGTCCGCTCCGGGCGCAGGCCACAGTCGGCCAGATCCCGCTTGGCGGATTCCACCAGCACGGGTGGGCCGCTGAGGTACACATCGCAGCCGCTGCAGTCCGGAAAGTCGCGGACGACCTGCTCATGCACGAAACCGGTCGCACCCGTCCAGCCATCGCCATCGGCCGGCTCCGACAGCACCGGCGTGTAATGCAGGTTCGGATAATCCCGGCCCCATTGTTCGGCCAGCTCGTGCTCGTACAGGTCATGGCTGGCACGTGCGCCCCAATACAGGTGCAGCGGCCGCGTTTCACCACGGGCCAGCGCGTCCATCAGCATGGCGCGTATCGGCGCGAAGCCGGTGCCGCCGGCGATGAAGATGGCCGGTCGCTCGGGCGCATCGCGCAGATAAAACCCGCCCAGTGGTCCCTGGATACGCAGCACCGCGCAGTCGGGCATCTCGTTGATGACGTAACTCACGAAGCTCCCGCCTGGCACATGGCGTAGCTGCATTTCGATGCGATTGTCAGCGCTGGGCGGACTGGCAATGGAAAAACTGCGCCGACGACCGTCGCGCAGCAGGATGTCGACATACTGACCCGGCAGATAGTCGAAGGGCCGCGCCTTGGGCAGTTGCAGCACCAGATGCACCACGTCGTGCGAGATGCGCTCCTTGACGTCGACCCGAGCCGGTACGCT
This sequence comes from Abyssibacter profundi, assembly GCF_003151135.1. NCBI lineage: Bacteria > Pseudomonadati > Pseudomonadota > Gammaproteobacteria > Chromatiales > Oceanococcaceae > Abyssibacter > Abyssibacter profundi. The sequence continues at coordinate 384,747 of NZ_QEQK01000001.1, read as the reverse complement.
GCGCACTTTGTGCCGGCCATCGCGAGCCAGGAGCTGCACGTCGACGGTCAGGTCGCTGCGCGCCTCGGCCTGGCAGAGCAGGGCCAGGCCCGCATCCCGTTCGGAGTTTGAAAGTGCGCGTGGGTCATGCACATGCTCTACGGTGCCCTCGACGACCCGGGCCCTGCAGGCGCCGCAGCCGCCGGTCTTGCAGCCGTAGGGCACGGGCAGGCCCAGACGCAGCGCGGCGTCGAGCACCGACTCGCCGTCTTCAACGGTAAACTCGATATCACTATTGGCGATGGAAACCTGATGGGGCACAACGTCTTCCGCCTGAATCAACCCGCGATGTTAGCGGACCATCCAGAGGCCCGCCCAAGTGCGTACGTCACGCGGGGTCTGGGATGAGCCTGCTGATTATCGGATGTGGCGATACCGGGCGACGTGTGGCGATGCTCGCCCAGGCAGCGGGTCAGCACTGCGTGGGGATTGTCCGCACCGCCGAGTCGGCGCGGCGTTTGGCGGCTGATGGATTGGAAGCACGGATTCTCGACCTCGACGGCGATGTCGCGACGCTGCCGATGGCCGATCGCGTGCTGATCTGCGCGCCTCCGCCGAGACAGGGCGAGCAGGATACGCGTCTTCAACGCGTGTTGGCCGCGCTGCAGCGGCCGCTCCAGCGGCTTGTATACATCAGCACATCGGGTGTTTATGGCGATCATGGCGGCGCCTGGGTCGATGAGACCGCCGAACTGCGGCCGACCACCCCGCGCGCACTGCGACGGGCCGATGCCGAACGACAGCTGCAGGTCTGGTCGGAACAGACCGGGGTCTCGGTGTGTCGCCTGCGGGTGCCGGGCATCTACGGACCCGGACGCCTGCCGGTCCAGCGCCTGCAGCGTGGCCTGCCCGTGATCCGCCCGGCTGAAGCGCCGTGGAGCAATCGGATTCATGTTGAGGATCTGGCTCGCGTCTGCTGGTTGGCCCTGACAGCCGAGCGGATCGAGCCGGTCTACAACGTCAGCGATGGCCAGCCGTCGACCATGACCGAGTATTTCCTGACCTGCGCCCGCCTGCTGAATCTGCCTGAACCGCCGCAAATCCCCTTGGCGCAGGCTGAACAAAGCCTGGGCGCGCAGGCCGCCTCGTTCGTGCGCGAATCCCGTCGTCTGCGGACGCAGCGGTTGCGCGAAGGCCTTGGATTTGAACCGATTTATCCGGATTTAGTGGATGGTGTCACCGCGAGTCTCGGCGACGATTCCAGGCAAAAAAATCTTTAAAATCAATGCCCTGAATTTGAGTCACTGCCGGGGCTTGGCTATGCTTTGGGGCCACTTACGCAAGACGACCCATCGGTCGTCAACGTCAAAGGAGCCTCTATGTGCGGACTGTGCGGTGAGATTCGATTCGATCACCGGCAGCCGGACCTGGGTGCGGTGCGTGCCATGGCCGATGCCATGGAACCACGAGGACCGGACGCCGGTGGCGTCTGGTCACAAGGCCCCGTCGCGCTTGGGCACCGTCGTCTGAAAATCATCGATTTATCGGATGCCAGCCAGCAGCCGATGATCGACGCCCAGCTGGGACTCGCCGGCGTTTACAACGGCGCCATCTACAACTTCCGCGAACTGCGCGCAGAACTGGAGGCCAAGGGTTACCGGTTCTTCTCGCAGGGTGATACCGAAGTTCTGCTCAAGGCTTACCACGCCTGGGGGCCGGATTTCGTGCAACGGCTCAATGGCATGTTTGCCGTGGTCATCGTCTCGCGTGAGACCGGCGAGGTGTTCGTCGCCCGAGACCGTTTGGGGATCAAGCCGCTGTACTACGCCGAAGTCGACGGCGGCCTGCGCTTCGCGTCCTCGTTGCCAGCACTGGTTGCCGGTGGCGGCATCAGCCGGGATCTGGACCCGGTCGCGTTGCATCACTACATGAGCTTCCATGCCGTGGTGCCGGCCCCACACACCATGCTCCAGCAGGTCCGCAAACTGCCGCCGGCGCATAGCATGCGCATCCACCCGGACGGCCGTCGTGACATGCAGGAATACTGGCGGCCGTATTTCGGCACGCCAGAAGCCGATCGCAATCTCAGTTTCGATGACTGGAAGGATCGCGTTCATGCCAGCCTGCGCCAGGCGGTTGATCGCCGTCTGGTGGCCGATGTGCCCGTGGGCGTGCTCTTGTCCGGCGGCCTGGATTCCAGCCTGATCGTCGGCCTGCTAGACGAAGCCGGTCAGACCGGCTTGCAGACTTTCTCCGTGGGCTTCGAAAGCGTCGGCGACATGGAGGGTGACGAGTTCAAATACTCCAAGATCATCGCCGACCGCTTCCAAACCGAACATCACAAGCTGTTTATCGAATCCGACCGCATGCTGCGTGAGCTGCCCAATGCTGTGGCGGCCATGTCGGAGCCCATGGTCAGCCATGATGTCGTCGGCTTTTACCTGCTGTCGCAGGCGGTGTCCCAGCACGTCAAGGTGGTGCAAAGCGGGCAGGGTGCTGATGAGGTGTTCGCCGGCTATCACTGGTACCCGCCGATGCTGGAGTCCACCGATCCGGTGGGCGACTACGCGCGTGTCTTCTTCGACCGCGACCAGGCCGGCATGGCCCGTGCGCTGAATCCGCAGTGGTTGGGCGACGACCACAGCCGCGCCTTTGTCGAGGCGCATTTTGCCCGGACGGGTGCCACGCGCCCCATTGATCAAACCCTGCGCATCGACACCCAGATCATGCTCGTCGATGACCCCGTCAAACGCGTGGACAACATGACCATGGCCTGGGGCTTGGAGGCACGCGTGCCCTTCCTAGATCACGAGTTGGTGGAGCTGGCCGCGCAGGTGCCGGCCGAGCACAAGGTGCCGGGCAAGCACATTCTCAAGGAGATCGCCCGCGAGGTGATTCCCCATGAGGTCATCGACCGACCCAAGGGCTATTTCCCGGTGCCGGCGCTCAAGTACATCCGGGGGCCGGTCAAGGACATGGTGCAGGATATTCTGAGCCAGCCGGCAGCCCGAGAACGCGCGCTGTTCCGGCAGGATTATCTCGATACCCTGTTCAAGTCGCCGGAGGATCACATCACGCCGTTGGGCGGGTCCGAACTCTGGCAATGCGCCCTGCTCGAATTCTGGCTGCAGTCACATAACCTGTAACAGGTCTGCTGTTCCATTCTCGATCCTGAATCTCGGAGGCTATCCATGTCGGATCGAAAGCGCGTAGGACACCGGTTCGACCGGTCCAGAGCCCCTTCGCTGCAATGGGGCGGGCAGCGACGCGGCCCGGACGGCGAAATCCCCAAGGACGGCATCATCCTGGACTGCGGCTGGGGACGGCTGGTTTTCGCGCACACCTTTAGTGAACCGGCCGATGTCGCGCAGGCCCTGCGTGAAGAGCGGACCGGGCGGCGTGATATCGCCTTCTACATCCGCGATCCGCACGTCGTGCTGGCCTATGCGCCGCAGGAGCTGTTTCTCGATCCGTCGCACACCTTCCGGCTGTGGCTGAATCATGTGCCGCGTCAGCCCGCCAGCCCGCGCGGGTTCATCGTGCGCCAGATGACGACCTCGGCCGATGCCGAAGGCATTCTGCGGCTGTACAAGCAGCGGCGCATGGTGCCGACACCACCGGATTTCCTATGGGACAACCGCAAGAACCGGCGGTTGGTGTACCTGGTGGCGGAGGAGGTCGGAACCGGGCGCATCGTCGGCACGGCTACAGGCGTCGACCATAGCGAGGCCTTCGATGACCCCGAGAACGGCTCCAGCCTCTGGTGCCTGGCCGTTGATCGGGATTGTCAGATGCCCGGCGTGGGCCAGGCCGTGGTCCTGCAGTTGGCCCAAACCTTTCTGGCGCGTGGCCGGGCCTATATGGACCTGTCCGTGCTGCACGACAACACCCAGGCCATTGGTCTGTATGAAAAGTTGGGGTTCCAGCGCGTGCCGGTGTTCACCGTCAAGCGCAAGAATCCCATCAACCATGCGCTGTTCATCGGGCCCGATGATGAGGACCGGCTCAACCCCTACGCCAGCATCATTACCACCGAAGCCAAGCGTCGCGGGATTCGGGTCAAGATCATCGATGCCGACGAGGCCTATTTCAGCCTGTCTCATGGCGGGCGGCAGATTGTTTGCAGGGAGTCGCTGAGCGACCTGACCACGGCCATTGCCATGAGTCGCTGCGACAACAAGCGCGTGACGTCACGGTTGCTGCGTGATGCCGGGCTCGAGGTGCCTCTGCAGCAGGTGGCGGGAGACCCCGCCGAGAATGCCGCGTTTCTGGCCGAGCATGGCTCGGTGGTCGTCAAGCCCGCGCGGGGTGAGCAGGGTGCCGGCATCTCTGTGGATGTGCGTGACCCCCAGGTGCTTCGGGCCGCCGTGAAGGAAGCGCGCACGATCTGTGAAACCGTGCTGCTGGAAACCTTCCACAGCGGAGATGACCTGCGGATTATCGTGATCGACCATCGCGTGGTCGCCGCGGCCCTGCGTAAGCCGCCGGTGATTCGCGGGACGGGGCAGCACACGGTCACCCAACTCATCGACAAACTGTCCCGCCGGCGGGCCGCCGCCACCGAGGGCGAAAGCCGTATCCCGATGGACGCCGAGACCCGTCGCTGTGTCGAACATGCGGGACTGACCATGGACTCGGTGCTTGAAGCCGGCGAGCGTCTGACCGTTCGCAAGACGGCCAATTTACACACTGGCGGTACGCTGCATGATGTGACCGACCAGTTGTCCGCACATCTGCGAGATGTTGCGATTACCGCCAGCCGTGCGCTCGATATTCCCGTCGTAGGGCTTGATCTGCTTGTCCCGCGCCCCGAGGGAGAGGACTACGTCATCATTGAGGCCAACGAGCGACCCGGGCTGGCCAATCATGAGCCACAGCCCACCGCGCAGCGGTTCGTGGATCTGCTCTTTCCCGAAACAGCGGAATCCGCGCGCCAGTTGCACGCACACCAAGCTTCCTGAAGGACCGAATAGTGAAACGACTTCCGATCGACAACGAGTATCTGCGCGACCACCTGCTCACGTTGCTCAACATCCCTAGTCCCACCGGCTTCACCGACGAGATCACGACCTACGTGGGCAAGGAATTGGAACGTCTCGGCGTGCCGCTGGAATTGACCCGACGCGGCGCCATTCGCGCGACGATTTCCGGCGATGTCAGCAGCCCTGACCGCGCCGTCGTCGTGCACCTGGACACCATCGGCGCGATGGTGCGTGCGTTCAAGGACAACGGCCGGCTCGAGGTCACGCCAATCGGCACCTGGTCCGCGCGCTTCGCCGAAGGCGCACGTTGCTCCATCCTGCTTGACGATGGTCGTCAGCTACGCGGAACCATCCTGCCGCTCAAGGCCTCCGGCCATACCTTCAACGAAGAAGTGGACACCCAGGCCACCAGTTGGGACAACCTCGAACTACGGGTCGACGAGTTCGCTTACAGCGAAGCCGATTTACGCAAGCTGGGTATCCAGATCGGTAATTTCTTGTCCATTGACCCGAACCCGGAGATTTCCGAATCCGGTTTCATCAATTCCCGGCACCTGGATGACAAGGCCGGAGTGGCCGCATTGCTGGCGGCCACCAAGGCCATCGTCGAATCCGGCATTCGTCCGCCGGTGGACTGCCATCTGCTGTTCACCATCTCAGAAGAGGTGGGTTACGGCGCTTCTGCCGTGTTGCACCAGGATGTGGCGGAGATGGTGACCATCGACAATGCCACGCCGGCGCCGGGGCAGAACTCCAAGGAAACCGGCGTGACCATCGCGATCAAGGATCAGGTCGGTCCGTTCGACTATCACCTGACGCGCAAGCTCACCGAGATCTGCGAGGAGCACGAGGTGCGTTACCAGCGCGATGTCTTCCGCTACTACCGGTCGGACTCGGCCTCAGCAATCGAAGCGGGTAACGATATTCGCACCGCGCTGCTGTGCTTCGGCGTGGACGCCTCGCATGGTTACGAACGCACGCATTTGCATTCCTTGCGCTCGCTGGCAGAACTGCTGGCGCTGTACATTCAGAGCCGGCCCACATTTCTTCGCGACCGCGAGGAGCTGGCTCCGCTCGAGGGCTTTCCCGAGCAGACGCTGGAGCAGGACGAGGGCGAGGCGAATTAGGCAAACACAACAACCACACCGTGGGGGTGGCGCAGCGTGATCATCAAGATAGAAATTGACGTTAAGCCGGAGGAGTTGCGCTCTTTCCTGGGTCTGCCCGACGTCGTGGGTATTCAGGAAGACATCTTGAAGTACGTCCGTGAGCGCATGAGCTCATCGGCGGAAAACTTCGATCCGTCCAGCTTCGTGCGTGAGAACGTGGAGCGGGGTGGCCGTGCCTGGCAGCGCGTCTTGGCCACCGCATTTGCACGCGCCGCCGATGATATCGACCCTGAGGGTGAGGCCGAAGCGGCCCGGCCGCGGCGTTCGCGTCGCCGCAGTTCGAAAAAGCCGGATGCCGACGAGTAGAGCCGGCGCGGGTTAATCCGCTTCGGTGGACGTTGATGCGCTGACCGATTGGCGCAGTCGCCAGGCCAGTTCGCGGAATTCGCTCGAGCATTTGGCCAGGGTGTGCTGACGTTCCATCCGGGTTCTCCGGAGACGTCGTGCCGACTCAGGCAGCAAGTCGAGCTGCTGGGTCAGCATGTCGGACGGTGTCTGGCTGTTGCGCAGTACGTCCAGCCGTTCCCGCAGCGCGCTGCGGTGGCCTTCGAGGGCATCGACTTCAACCCAGAAGAGCTCTGCGACGGTGCCGAACAACATATGGCCACCGTCGCTGACGACTTCGGCGATGGCTTTCATTCGCTGGGGAATTGTGGGATGCATCAGATCGCTTCCTGTTAAAAGACAAAAGGGGGAGTTCGAAAACTCCCCCTTTCGTTTTTTCTGCATCGCGATGAGCACGATGCGTTCCAACCGGAAGTCCCGACCGGATTAGGCGCTCGTCGTCGCCTTCTTGGCGGCAGCCGTCGTGCGCTTGGCCGTCGTCTTGGTGGTCGTCTTGGTGCCGGCAGCAGCCTTCTTGGTCGCAGCCGTGGTCTTGGCCGGAGCCTTCTTTGCGGCGGTGGTGGCGCGCTTCTTCGGAGCCGGCTTCTTCAGGCCCAGCTGAACCTGGATGGTGTCGAAGCCCTTTTCGAACACTTTTTCCAGATCGGTGCGGGCCTTGGTGACGACCTTCACGGAATCGGAGTAGGCGGTCACGATGCGGTCCTTGCCATTCGGCAGGTATTCCACCGGCTCGTTGGCCACGGCCTTCACGCCGGCCTTCTTGGCCTTTTCAAAGCTGGCCAGCGCAGCGTCGTACAGATCCTTGGCGGCAGCGGACTCGGTCTTGGCCAGCGTCTGCACGCTGCCAACAAAGATGCCGTTGGCCTGCTTGGCGACCTCAACGGAGGTCTTGAACACGTCCTGAGCCTGAGCCGCGTAGGTTTCGGCCTTGCCCTTTACGTCATTGATGACGACTTGAATTTCCATGGTTGAATTCCTCCATAAGGATCGGGAAGCGGTTAAATGCTGCTCTGCAACATTTGGTGCAGTGCATCATAGGGGTGGCTCAGGGGGTGTGTCAATATGTTGCGGTGCAACATTTCAACCGTCGGTCGGAATTCACAGCCGGTGAGCGGCGGCGGAGACCCGGGGCCCGCCGCCGCTATCGGGTTCACTGGGCGGGTGCGTTTTCCGCGTCGTCCAGCGACTGGATGTACTGCTTCTCGGTAAAGAATCGAGAGACCAACATGAACAGGGCGGCAGCGCCCACTGTCAGCCAGGCAAAGAAGTAGAAGTAGTTGGCGCCAGCCAGGGTATAGGTCGAGACGCTGACCTCATCAGCCACGACCCCGCGGGTGGCGATGTGCTCACGCTGCACATTCATCAGAATGAGTGCACCTGCGTTGGGGTCGATGGATTCCACCATGTACGTCCCCCCGAAGGCCTGCTCGCTGCCATCGGCCGCGACGACGACCGCTCCGGATTCACCGGTCAGATCAATCTTCTGCCCCACTTCAAAGATGCTCACATCGTCGAACAGAACCCGCGTGTCCGCACCGGTTTCGATGGCCACGGGTGTGAGCGGCTCGATGATGGCGTGGTTGACCACGGTGGTGATCACATTGCCCAACGAAACCGAGAGCAGGTAGAACGACAACAGAAACGATTTCATGGCGTTTGGCGCCTGGGTGTAGGCGAACTCCAGCGCGGTGATCGAGACCATGACCTCCGCGGCGGTCAGGATCAGGTACGCCAGAAACTGCCACCCGATGGAGCGCGATTCCCCGGCATCCATGCCCGACTGCACCCAGCCGATCAGGAAAAACGAGCTGGCCGCCAGGAACAGCCCGAAGCAAATCTTGCGCATGGGGGGCACACGCACATACCGGCGAACAAAGGGGTAGATCAGAAACGTGAACGCCGGGACCAGCACCAGAATGAACAAGGGGTTCATGGCCTGGATTTGAGACGGCAGCAAGGTGAAGGACACGATGCCCAGGTCGATGGTCTTGTCCATCAAACCGTCCTGCGCCTGAATCACCCAGGTTGAGGCGGTCTGATCAAACAGCGACCAGAAGAAGGCGATGAATCCGAAGTAGATGATCGCCAGTTTGCCCATGGCGCGCAGGCCGTCACCGGCAAAGGCTTCGGCAAAGAACCGGCGACCTGCCGGTTTGATCGAGACGAAGCGGTCGCGTCCCAACCAGAAGATGAAGGTGGCCAGGAACATGAGCAGGCCGGGGATGCCGAAGGCCACGTTCGGGCCCAGCGACTCCAACAGCCAGGGTGTCAGCAGCGTCGATACAAACGCGCCAACGTTGATCGACAGGTAGAAGTAGCCGTAAACCCGCTCGAGCAAATGGCTCTTGTCTGCCTGGAACTGGTCGCCCAGATGCGCAGAGACGCAAGGTTTGATGCCCCCTGAGCCCATGGCGATCAGGCCCAGGCCCAGCGCGAGCCCCTCGCGGGTTTCGTTGACCGCGAGCACGACGTGACCGGCGCAGTAGACCAGCGACAGCAGGATGATCGTGCGGTATTTCCCCAGGAAAATGTCCGACAGCAGCGCGCCGAGGAACGGGGTGGCATACACCGCAATGGAGAACTCGTGGTACCAGATCGTCGCCTCGGCATTGGACATGGCGAGGTACTGGGTCATGAACACGACGAGAATCGCGCGCATGCCGTAATAGCTGAACCGTTCGGCCAGCTCGTTACCAATAATGTAGGGAATGCCCACCGGCATCCGGTTGCTTGTTTGGGTCATGGAATCTTGTTGGATATTGGGAGGCCGCATTGCACGGCGATGAACCAATTATGCGGGCTGGTCGGCCACCAGCAAAAAACGCTCCAGCTCTGGCGCTTGTCCACGGGTTGGCAGGGGCGGTGTCCGGCGACCGCCTTCGGTACAGTGTGTCGCCATGACTGATCAGCTCAAACAGCAAGTCCAGGCTCTGCTCTGGCGCAGCATCGACCCGCAATGGCCCTGGTGGCAACGCATGGGCTGGCGGACCGCACAACTGGCCGCCGCACTGCTGCGGGAGCTGTCTCGCGGCGAGCTGTCCATGCGCGCGATGAGCCTGGTCTACACGACCCTGTTGTCTCTGGTGCCGCTGTTGGCGTTGTCGTTTTCGGTGCTCAAAGCGTTGGGCGTGCACAACTCGATGGAGCCGGTGCTGTTGCGGTTGTTGGCACCGCTGGGTGATAAGTCGGTTGAACTCACCGAGACCGTGATCGGTTTTGTCGAGAATATTCGCGTCGGCGTGCTCGGGTTCTTCGGCATTCTGCTGCTGTTCTACACCGCGGTGTCGATGCTGCAGAAAGTCGAAAAAAGCTTTAATCGCATCTGGCGTATCGAGCGCACCCGTCCTCTGGCGCGTCGGTTTGGAGACTACCTGTCCGTGCTGATTGTCGGGCCGGTCCTGGTGTTCTCGGCGGTGGGGGTCACGGCCTCGGCCTCGTCGAACACCTTTCTGGACCACCTGACCCATCTGGAGCCGCTGGGCAGTCTCATCGCGTTTGCCGGTCGCTTCGTGCCGTACCTGCTCGTGATTGCGGCGTTTACTTTTCTCTATGCCTTTATCCCCAATACGCGGGTGAAGCTCGGGGCGGCCGCCGGTGGGGCTTTGCTGTCGGGCCTGCTGTGGGAATCGGCCAGCCTGGCCTTCGCCGAGTTTGCCGCGTCGGCCACCACTTACAACGCGGTCTATTCCAGTTTTGCCCTGCTCCTATTCCTGTTGATCTGGCTGTACGTGGGCTGGCTCATCCTGCTGGTCGGCTGTCAGCTGGCCTTTTTGCTGCAGTACCCCAATTACATCCGGCCCAATACCACCGGCAGTTTTGTCGGCAACCGGACGCGCGAGCATTTGGCGTTGCAGTTGATGACGCTGATCGGCCAGCGTTTTGTGGACGGAGCGCCTGCAATGCCGGCAACCGAACTGGCGGGCGAGACCGGTGAACGCCCCGAGGCCGTATTCTCGGTGGTTGATCGGCTGGTTGCCGCCGGCTTGCTGGTGGAGGTCGAAGGGTCGTCCATGGCACTCATGCCTGCGCGCGACCTCGATAGCCTGCTGCTGTCCGAGATCATCGACACGGTGCGGTCGGATCGCGCGGATGAACCCGATGATCCGGCCACCCCGGCTATGAGCACGCCCGTGCGCCGGGAAATTCGTGCTTACGAGACGGCGATTCGCGATGCCCTGGGCACCCGAACCGTTCGGGATTTGGTCGGCCGTCCAGAGCCGACAACGCCCTGACCTACCAGCAGCGGAAGGCGTACCGGGCCGGGCCGGCGATGTCGCGGGCCGCGTCCGTTTCCCCGGCCCGGCAGGCGGCATAGACGGCCAGCTCACGCGCCCTTGGCCAATCGGCCTCAAGCGCGAGGACAAACTGTTGCTTGGCGCGCGCGGGTTCGCGCCGGGCCAGGTGCCCCACGCCCCGATGAAACGCCTGTTGCGCTTGGAGCTGCTCGGACTCCGGCGCCAGATCCCTGTTGCCCGCGATGCGTTGTTCGTTCCAGCCACTGCCCAGCCCCCAAAGCACCGGGGTGATCAGGTCGGTATCCAGCAAGCCGTCAATCAGGGCAATCGGTGCGTCATGGACAAAGCCGTTGAGTATCGGCTGCCAGTCCCAAAGCTCGGCCACGGACTGTTGTTGTTCCGCATTCAGCGCCCGGTCGACCCACTGGGATTCGAAGAACCGCTGCCGAGCGACGGAGGGCGCCGCCCAGTCGGCGTATTCCAGCAACTCCTGCGCAGTCGGGGCGCGCAACTGCAGGCGTCCGGGCCGCTGGTCGGTGAGCGGCGGCGTCTCGCCGATCCATTCCTGCAGCTGGTCGGCATCGGCCAGAAAGCCGGTCCACAGCATGGCCGGTGACTCGACGCCGGCGCGTCTGAGTAGGTAAAGCGATGCGCGACGCTCCCAGGGTGACAGATCGGGCTGCGGTGCGGCGGGCGGGCCGATGAGTATCCAGTTGTAGTGGCTGCCAGCGGCCAGCACACAGTGCTCGAAGACCGCACAAAATGCGCCCGCAATCGACTTGGCCGAGCGCGGACTCAGCTGGTCCACGGGCAACCAGTAGGTGGCGACACCTGTCTCCGACAGGCGCTGGCGCATCTGCTCGAAATACTCCCGTGTATAGAGATTGACGATGCTCGCCATCTTGGGCGGTGGGGGTTCGCCCGTGATCAGATCGTAGGTCGTCTGCTTGGCCGCAAGATAGAACCGACCATCGGTGACATGGGCGCGGGTGCGCGGGTCATCCATGGGGTCCAGCGTGTGGATGTCGGCTGCCAGGTCGAAGGTTTCGGGCGAGATGTCGACAACATCCAGTTGCTCGACGCGCGGGTCGGCCAGCAGCGAACGCGCCGTGGTGCCCAGGCCATAAGAGATCAGCAGCGCCCGCGCCGGGTCGGGCTGCAGGGCCAGACCCCACCAGGCGAATAAGGCCATGTAGCGCTCGGAGTCGCGCGCCGTGCTGCTCATGGAATAGCGACCGGTGACCAGGCGCCAGGTACTGGCCTGGTCCAGGAAATCCGAGCGCAGCAACTGCAGGGTTTCGTTCCGCCCGTGGGCGACCGAGACGCGACTGGCCCGATCAGCCTGTACGAACGGTTGCGCCGCCAGTGCGACTTGCTGATCCACCAGCGCCGGCAGACTGCGAATGCCTGCGGCAGCCACCAGCAGGGCCAGCGCCGGCGCCAGCCACAGCACGCGGCGATGGCTGGCCACGGCCGCGAACAGTGACAGCACAACAAACGCGATGACAATGGCCACCGCCAGCGTCGCCGGGCCGTGCCCGGGGAGTAGCCAGCTGCCCGTCAGCGCCGCACCCAAGGCTGCGCCTGCGGCATTGGCTGCAAGCAACTGACTGCTGGCGATACCGGAGATCAGTCCCTCACGACGCAGCCGGTCGGCCAGCAGGGTCATCAGCGCACCCGAACAAATCGAAACCGGGAGCAGCAGCCCTGGGACCGAGACCGCCCAGCGCGCCAGCGGATGCGCCAAGGTCGCACCCAGGCTGGCGAGGGCTACGCCGGCGACCCAGCCGGCGGCTGCGGCCGCAATGACCAGCCCGATCCATTCACTGGCCTGCGGATGGCGTTGGGTCCAGCCAGCCGCCAGGCGGCTGCCCAGGGCCAGGCCGATCAAGACGATGACAATCGCCAGGGCCAGGTCCCGCGACGTGCCGGCAAGCTGCAGGCTGAGCAGACGAAAGCCGGTCACCTCGATGGCCAGCATGATGGCGCCGATCCCCGCGGCGATCAGCCAGAACGGCCAGCGATGCGGTGGGGGCGGATTCAACTGCGGTGCGGACTGGGGCGTGGTGCGGGTGGGGTGGGTCTCGGGCGCCGGCTCAACCAAGCGCCGCAGCGGTAGCGCCAGCAGGGCAGAGCCACATAGCAATGCTGCGGCAATGGCCAGGCTGACGCCGAGGCCCAGCAGGGGCACCAGCAGCAATTCTGCAGCCGCCAGGCCCAGCATGGCCCCGGCGGTGTTGGCCGCGTATAAGCGCCCCAGCACCGGGCCCAACTGTGGCTGCTGATTCCAAAGGCAGGTGAGCAGGGGCAATCCAATGCCCATGGCAACCGCCGGCAGGGTGAGCAGGGCAACGGCCAACCAGAACCGCGCGGATTGCAGGAACACGGGCTGGTCCAGCAGCGGGCCTAACCAGGCCGCGATGACAGGCCAGTAGCCGGCCAGCCAGAGCGCGGTACCGACGCCGGTGATCGCGACCAGGGCCTCGGCAATCACGTACACCTGAACCGGTCGGCGAACGCGGCGGGTCAGGCGAATCGCCAGGCCTGCCCCCAGGGCGAGTCCCAGCATGAAGGCAGCCAGTGTCGCAGCACCTGCCATGACGGTGTTGCCCAGCGCCCAGCCCAATTGCCGAAACCAGATCGCCTGAAACAGCAGCGTGCCGGCCCCGGAGCAGGCCAAAGCCCATTGCAGGCGCGGCAGTGTTTGGGGCGGCAACATGGCCTGGGTCGTGTTCATCGGATTCTGACGATGGCTGGCGGCGGCAACGCCCCACTCCGTGGGCGGCCCGCAACGAAACGGGCCGAAGACGAGAGACATTGTCCGGACGCTGCGCTCAGCGGTTTGCTCCTTAGCCCCGACAGCCGTGCATGCGCTGTTGGGTGTGGCGTTGTATCCAGCCTGTTGCGGGTGGTGGGTCCGCCGCTCCCCGAGCGGTCAGATTGGATGAGAATCAAGTTTCCTGGCGCCGAAAGCAATCGGCGCTGTGATCGTTGACCAACCCGGCTGCCTGCATGTGGGCATAGACGATGGTGCTGCCCACGAACTTGAAACCGCGCCGCTTGAGATCCTTGGACAGGGCATCGGATTCCGGACTGGTGGCGCGGTAGTCCGCCAGCGTTTTGGGCGGGGGCAGCGTCGGCGCGTTGGCAACGAATCCCCAGATATAGCGATCGAAACTGCCAAACTCGGCCTGGATTTCCAGAAATCGGGCCGCGTTGTTGATGGCCGCACGAACCTTGAGCTTGTTTCGAATGATGCCGGGGTCTGCCAACAACCTGGCCTCATCCTCTGCGTTAAAGCGCGCCACTTGCTCGGGGTCGAAATCGGCAAAGACGCGCCGATAATGCGCGCGTTTGCGTAGCACCGTGTACCAGCTCAGTCCGGCCTGCGCTGCCTCGAGCGTCAGGAACTCAAACTGCTTGCGGTCATCGTGTACCGGCACCCCCCATTCCTGATCGTGGTACGCCACGTAATCGGGTTTGCTCAGGTCCACCCAGGGGCATCGGGGGCGGTCATCCACGGTTGGCATTCCGGCGTAAAGTTGGCAAATCCTCGCCGTATCAACGATAGTTCTGCAACCGGTTGGAGACGACCGGTGATTGTCAACCCTGTGTCATGCAGGGGCGATAGCCTGGAGGCAAGATGCGGCAGGAGCCGGTCGACCGCTCCTCACCGCCTTGACTCCGGGTCAGTGCTCACCCAGCGCTTCCTTTAAGGAGATCGAACGGTGAACGACGTGCACAACCATCCACTGATCCTCAAGCTGGACGTCGGCGGCATTCCGCTGGACTGGGTGCACTGGGAATACGCCGCCACGCTGTACTGCAACGAAAAAGTGGCCTGGGAAGGCGGCGGCGAGCGCATCACCATCCAGGGGGGCATCAACCGTGAGACCGGGCGGCGCTCCTCTCTGGAACTGGACACCATCATCGCGGTGAACGACAAGCGCGGCGGCCGGCTGATGTCGCTGGTTCCACCGCTAAGCAACCGCGCCCTGTTTCATCGTGACGGACACCTGTGCATGTATTGCGGCGGGCGGTTCAAGCATTCCGAGCTGACGCGCGATCACGTCATCCCGACGTCGCGCGGCGGCCCGGACGACTGGACCAACTGCGTCACCGCCTGTGGGGCCTGCAACCGGCAGAAAAGCAATCGGACTCCGGAAGAAGCCGGTCAACCGCTATTGGCCATTCCCTATGCGCCGAACCGGGCCGAATATCTCATCCTCTCGAATCGCCGCATTCTTGGTGATCAGCAGGCGTTTCTGGAACAGTTCGTGACCCGCCGCGATCGCGGCGCGCCTTCGGCGGCCTGAGTCCAGGCCGGCAGTCACCCGGTCGTCGTCGGCCGCATGAAGCGGCCGCGCAGAGCCGGCTATTTATCGCGAGCGGTCTCGGGCAGCGGCTGGACCAGAACCCAGGGTTTGACCACCACGGTCCAGAGCAGTGCATCGGCCTCGTACCAGTCGCTCGCCTGCTCGTCGGTCACCGGGCCGAGCGTGTTCTGCCCGATCCACTGCTCGACCGCGGTCTTGTCATCCATGGCAACACGGGCGGCGACCTCGACCAGGTCGAGGCCGGCCGCCACGGCAATGGCCTGGCCAGAGGCGAAAAAGCGCTGGAGTTCACGCCAGGGCATCTTCGCGGTTTGTGTGGCCAGTTCGGCCCGGTGTTCTTCAAAGGTCATTCGGCAATCTCCACAGGGCTGAGTGCGGCGGGGCCCTCATCCAGCACCGTCTCGAGTTCGGCAGCCAGTAGCCGGGCTGCGATGTGATCCTGCAGGCCGGCCGGTGTATCCAACCCGACTCGGGCCAGCAGGGCTTGCACCCGGGCGGCCGGCGCTCCGGATCGCCAGGCCTGCCAGGCCAGGCCAAGAGAAGAATGGCGGGCTTGGCGCGACTTGAGCGCTGACAGCGCGACGGCCAGAGCCTGCTCATCAGGCGTCCAGTCGCTGGGAAGCGGAAAGGCCGGCAACGCCCCGCTGCGTCGCGCTGCATCCAGGCGAGCCTTCAAGGCGTCCGGGGTGTTGTTCCGGTGGGCGGGCGGAATCTGGTAGTCCGCTTCGATCTTCCCGGCCGACTGAGCGCGTTGCAACAGCGACTGCTGGAACCGGGAATCCGTGATGTTGAGCAGGCGGGCGATGATGTCCCGATCCGTTGCGCCGCGCAGATCCGCGATGCCGTACTCGGTGATGACGATGTCGCGCAGGTGGCGGGCGATGGTCGTGTGCGGGTAGTCCCATACGATATTGGATTCGGCCCGGTCCCCGTCCTCGCGCACGGCCTTGATCAACAGGATGGAGCGACCGTCGTGTAAGGCATGGGCCTGGGCGACGAAGTTGTATTGTCCGCCGACCCCAGACAACACCCGATGGTTATCGAGCCCGTCCGAGACGACCGCTCCGGCCAGCGTGCATTTGAGTGCGGTATTGATGAAGCGGGCTTGGGTGCGTTGCAGGCGGTCCAGGGTCTCGGAGCCGTACAGATGGTTGATCCGGGTCACGGAGGTCATGTGGAAGCGGCGCCGCTCGTCCAGGGACATGGCCGCCAGTCGCTCGTAGAAGCGTCGCGTGCCCAGATAAAAGCCGCCGTGCAGCACCTGCGTTGTCTCGCCGGCTTCAGGTGTCGCGCCGGCGTTCAGCGCCCGTTGACGTTCGATGTCGTCGACAACCTGCCGGGTGAGAATCCCTGCGTCATAAAGGGCCAAGAAGCCATCCACAAACATTTCGGTGGCGCCGTAGAGCCCCTGCTCGAAGGGGCCCTGGCCACCGATGCGCCGGGCCAGCTCATGCGGCTCGCCCACCAATTGGCGCCACTGCTCAGGTTGCCGGTGCCGCAGGATGAGCGCATGCGACACGGTGTCACCCAACGCACCGATGCCCAGCTGGATCGTGCCGCCGTCGGGCACCAGGGTGCTGGCATGCAGGCCGATGGCGTGGTCGGCCAGCGTGACGGGCGCCTTGGGCACTGCGAACAGGCTGTCAGGTCGGGTCGGGCGGTCGATCAGCACATCGAACTCGGAGTGGTCCAGTTCGCTGTCGCCGGGCATGTAAGGCAGCTCACGGTGCATCTCGCCGACAACGGCGACCGGCCACCGGGCCCGCGCGGCCGGCACCACGTCCAGGCTGACGTCGGGATTGCAGCTAAGGCTGACCCGCGGGGTGTTGTCATCCGGGTGAGGTGCGACGATTTGCGCAAAGACGTTGGCGCCGTGGTCGATCATTTCGCGGGCCACGAAGGTGTAGTTGGTGCTGATGTAATGCTGCTGGGCCACCGAATTGTTGAGCTGGCTGCCCGCCTGGAAGAAGAACTCGCGCACCGTGACGTTGGGCGGCAATGCGCCGCGGTCGCGGTCCCGCAAATAAAGCAGTGGCTCCACGCCGCCCATGACCCGATCGAACATCGGGTTGGCGAATCGCCCGCCCAGGCCGCCCAGCTTGGGGCGGTTCAGCGACAGTGCTGTGAAGATGGTCAATGACAGGCTGCTGTCGTGCTTCACCCGCTCATAAAGCGCGTTGGTAAAGCCCACGGGCTTGCCGAGGCCGAGCGGAATGCCCAGGACCAGCGTCTTGCCGACACGTTGGAGCACGGCGTCCACGGCAGCGTTGTAGTCGTCGGTGAGATGCGGCATGGCACGGGTCAACGGGTCGGAATCGAGCGCGACATGATAAGCGGGCGACGCAGCCCGGTGCGCACCCGCACGGTATGCTGACCATCCATCAAGGGGGTTGGCGTGAAAGCAAAAGCAATCGGACAGGCCGCTGGGGCCATCTGTTGGGTGGGCATGGTCGGCGCCGCGCACGGCGGTGGCGTGGTCAGCGAATGTACCCAGGACGCGCTGGAAGCCGCCATTGTGGGTGGGGGAGAGGTTACGTTTGCCTGTGAGACGCCGGTTATCGACATCACCCGGCCACTGCAGTTCGGGCAGATCGAAGTCAGCATCAACGGCGAGCAGGACAACGGGCCTGTTCGGCTTGTCGCGTCCGATGCCTCACCCACGCGGCTCGTCCAGGTCCAGGACACGGCAACGGTTACGCTGGCCAATCTTGTCCTGTCCGGTGGACGCGCCGACGCCGGAGCGGCGGCGAAGAATTTCGGCACCTTGCGCCTGAATAACGTGAACGTGTCGGGCAATCATGCCGACAGCGTGGGCGGCGGCATCGAGAACTTCGGTGTGCTGGAGGCGGCTGGTCTGCGGATTGCCAACAACAGCGCACCGGTTGGCGGTGGCCTTTACAACGCCGGCCTGGCGACGGTGACGCAAGCCACGTTCGTTGGTAATACGTCCGGGAGTGTCGGTTCGGCGATCGAGAATCTGGGCGAGATTCGATTGGCCAACGCCACCATTGCCGACAACGCCGTGGGCGGGGAGGCAGCGATTCGCTTCCGCACGAATGCGTCGGCCTCCAGCGTCTTGCGCCACGTCACCATCACCGGGAACCGGCTCACCAATTCCGCCTCCAATGCCTCGGCGGGGCTGGTCATCGATACCGATGCCCGTGCAGCGCTGTTCAATTCCGTGATCGCCGGCAACGGCCCCACCGGGCAGTGTTCGATTCGCGGCACGCTGGTGCAGGCCGCTGGCAGCATCGCCAGCGATGATCGTTGCGGCGCGGCAGCCGTTCGCACGCCAGCCGCCATCAACCTTGGCCCACTGACGCCGCAGGCCGACGGGCTGCAGACCATTGCCGCGCCCGAGCTGCCCACGGTGTTGCTTGATGCGGGTGATGAGGCCGGCTGTCGCGATGGCCTGGTTGCGGGCACGGACCAGATCGGACGCCTGCGTGCCGAGGCCGACTCCTGTGATGTGGGGGCCGTGGAACTCGACGTGGCGCGACCTGTGGTCGACCTCAACGGCGCCGCCGACGGGCGCGATGTCACGGCAGGTTATGCGGAGAATGCCGGATCGCAGTCACTGATTCCGGAGGTCACGGTGGATTCGGGTCAGCTTGCAACGTTGACGGCCGCCGAAGCCCGTTTGCTGGGCGTGGTCGAACCGGATGACGAGACCTTGGCAGCGGAGGCTGCTGGTACCGCGCTCGGGGTCACGTTCGATGCGGCGACCAGCGTCTTGCGCATCAGCGGTGAAGCCGCCGCGACCGACTACGCGGCGGTGCTCGCGACCCTGCAATATCGCTACGAGGGCGAGATTCTCGGTGATGCGGATCGCCGCATCGAAGTTCGGGTGGAAGGCGATTCGCTCGACTCGCGTGTCAGCCGCATCGAGCTGACGCTGGAGCCCATCAACGATCCGCCGACGGCGCAGCCTGATGCGTATTCCACGCCAGCCGATTCGGTGCTGTCGGTCGCCGCTCCGGGCGTGCTGGGCAACGACTCGGACCCGGACCGGCAAACGCTGACCGTGTCCGGACCGACCACCACCACCGGTGGCGCCGGGCTGAACCTGGCCACCGATGGTGGCTTCGTTATGGACCCCACCGCGACCTACGAGGCGCTGGGCGCCGACGAGTCCGTGACCGATGGGTTTGAATACACCGTCGACGACGGTGCGGGCAGCACCGCGACGGCATCGGTGTCGATCACGATTGTCGGCGTCAACGATCCGCCCGTCGCTGGCGCCGATCGTTTCGTACTGACCGAAGATGGGGTGGTGAACAGCCCGGCACCCGGCGTGCTCGCCAATGACTCAGACCCTGATGCCGATGACGTGCTGCGCGTGTTGTCGGCCGATGCGACGACCAGCTCGGGGCTGCCGGTGGCCATTTCTGAGCAGGGAGCGCTGATCTTCGACCCCCGCGCCGAGCCAGCGGTCCAGGCCTTGCGGCAGGGGGTCGTCCAGGTCGAAACCATGCGCTACACCGTCTCCGACGCAGCCGGCCGGGAGGCCACTGGTTCGGTGCGTTTCGAGATTCAAGGCAGAAACGACGTGCCCACGGCCGTGTCACTGGGTCAGGAGCGAGCCTTCGTCGAGCAGCCCGCCGTGATTCCGCTCGCAGGCGCTTTTTCGGACGTGGACGAAGGGGATGTCCTGACCTACGTGGCCTCGGGCTTGCCCGCGTCCCTGCGACTGGATTCGACCAACGGCAACGTCACGGGGACGCCTCGGACAGATGAGGCCGGGCGTTATACGGTGTCGATCTCCGCATTCGACGAAGCCGGCGCCAGCGCGGCCAGTTCGCTGGTGCTGATTGTCGAACGCGAGGGCAACGATCCGCCCTTCGTGGTCTCGGGCATTGACGATCGATCGCTCGACGAGGGTGAATCGTTCTCGGTCATGCTGTCCGATGTTTTCGAGGATCCGGATGGCGATGCGCTGACCTTTGCCGTTGACGGGCTACCCCCTGGCATTGCACTGGGCGACAGCGCGCTGAGCGGCGCACCGGCTTTCGACAGCGTCGGGGATTACGCGGTCACGGTGACGGCCGCTGACCCGTCTGGCGCCAGCACCGATGTGGCATTCGCGCTCACCGTCACCCGTCCCCCGCAGGATTTGGCCGTGCGTGTCGAACCGGCGGTCACGGTTGCCGGCCTCAATACGCCGTTCGACTGGACCGTAACGGTGGAGAACCGTGGCAGCGCTACGGCAGGCGGTGCGTTGCAGATCGCGCTGACCGGCGCCGGTCTGACGGGCCCGGTGCCGGCGGGCTGCACCCGATCCGTCGGGCTTCACCAGGTGCTGTTGGACTGCCCGACGGGGGCGATCGAGGTGGCTGCGCAGACCGCCTTCACGGTGCCGGTGCAGGCGGACCGCAGCGGCGGCTTGTGGATGCAGGCGCAGGTGGGCGATCTGGCCAACGATCTCGTCCCGGCGGATAACCGCGCGTCGGCAGGTGCCACCGTCACGGAATTGCTGGCTGCCACACCCGGCGCCGAGTTTGAGGTCGCTGGCGGCACTCGCCTGGCGCTGCTGGATCTCGACGGTGACGGGGCCTTGGACATTGCCGTGGGGACCGAAGCCGGAGCTGCGACCCGATTGTTTATTCAAGCTTCGGCAACGCGCTTCGAGCCAGCAGGCACCCTGGGCGATCTGGGCGAGGCACGCGCCCTGCTGGCTGGAAATTTTGACGGCATCGACGGTCAGGACCTCGTGGTGGTCAATGCGGCGGGCGGACATGCGCTCTACGTGAACAACGGCAGCGGGCAGTTTGTTCTCGCGCCGCAGCCGCTGACCGGCGATCAGGGTCTGGCCGCGCAGGTGGCTGATCTGGATGAAGATGGCGCCGACGATTTCGTCATTGTGAATGCCGATGCGACGCCTACGGCGTACTTCAACGAAGGCATGGAGGGCTTCTTTGCCACCGCGCTGGAGCCGACGGGTGCTGTCTCGGTGGGCCTGGGCGATTTGGATGGCGACGGCCGTCCCGAGCCGGTCTTCGGGCAACCGGATGGCGATGTCTTTCAGCCGACAATTGGTCGCCGTAGTTTCGGTGCGCGTCTGGCCCTGCCCACCGCGGGTGTCACCCAATGGGTGGGCGCTGATCTTGATGGCGATGAGGATCAGGATCTGGTCGCCGCACGGCCGGAGCTGGCCGGTGATGATAGGCGGGCACCAGAGCTCCGCGTCTTGCGGAGTCAGCCCCGAAATGTTGTCGAACTAGGCGCCCGGGCCGATTACGGGCTGAGTCGTCACCTGGCGGCGGGCGATCTCGACAGCGATGGTGACCTGGATGTGGTCACCGCCAGCCCGACCGGCGTCGTGCAGTTGCTGGTCAACGACGGGAGCGGCCGACTCCGCCCGCATACCACCGCGCTGGAAGCCGATGCCGTCGATCTCGCTCTGCGCGACATGGATCGGGATGGTGATCTGGACCTGATCCTGCTGCTTGCGCAGCCCGCGGTTGTGCAGATCTGGTTCAACACCGGCGAGCTGCGGTTCTCCGATACCGCTGGCCGTCCCGTTGGGGTCAACAACAATCCCGATGCGGATGAGGGCAGTGGCGCCTGGCCCTTGTCTGCGTTATTGCCGCTGCTGTTGGCGGCCTGGGGGCGCTGGCGGTGGACTCGCCGGCGCGAGGCACCCCAGTGAGCGCCTAGTCGATGAGCGACACGGTCAGCCTGCACAGGCAGGTCGGCTTACCGGCCTCGTTGCGCAGTGTGATCTGCCAGACATGGATGTTCCGGCCCTCGTGGGCGATGACCGCCTCGGCAGTGACCGTGCTGCCCTTGGGCGCGGGGCGCACGTGATTGGCATTGACCTCCAGGCCCACCGCGCGACGACCGCTCTCCTGCGCGATCAGCGCCGAGCCGATGGAACCCAGGGTTTCGGCCAGCACCACGCTGGCCCCGCCATGCAGAATGCCGTAGGGCTGCACATTGCGTTCGGTGACCGGCATCTGACCAACAATGCGGCCGCGTTCGGCTTCGATGACCTCGATGCCTAGCACTTCGTTGATCGTGTTCTGCGACGTTTTCTGCAATGCGTCGAGCGAGTAGTCTGGCGCGTCTGTCACGTAGGGCTCCGTCGTGGGGCTGAATCAGGGGAACAGGGATGATTGCATTGATTGCGGGGCTCGTCGTCTTTCTGGGTGTGCATCTGGTGCCGACACGGCCTGATCTGCGCGGCCGATTGCAGGCACGGTTTGGCGAGCTGGGCTACAAAGCGGTGTTTTCCATTGTTGCGGCGGTGGGGCTGGTACTCATCGTCTGGGGCAAGGCGCAGGCGCCCTATATCGACATCTGGCACCCCCCGGCGTGGACTCGTCATATCCCGCTGGCCCTGATGCCGCTGGCGCTGATCCTGTTGGTGGCGGCCTACGTGCCAAACAACCTGCGGCGAGTGGTCAAGCACCCGATGCTCGCGGCGATCAAGCTGTGGGCTCTGGTCCATTTGCTGGCCAACGGCGACCTGGCTTCGATGCTCTTGTTCGCTGCATTTCTGGCCTATGCCGTC
The DNA here is from genome assembly GCF_003151135.1 of Abyssibacter profundi. Lineage (NCBI taxonomy): Bacteria > Pseudomonadati > Pseudomonadota > Gammaproteobacteria > Chromatiales > Oceanococcaceae > Abyssibacter > Abyssibacter profundi. The sequence goes on along the minus strand of NZ_QEQK01000001.1, from coordinate 362,187 downwards.
GTCGATGTGATTTCAGCCAAGCGTCGCGGCACCGCCCCCGAACGGGGGCGGGTCAATCCGTTGCTCGATGTGCTGACCGTGACGATCGGGCTGGTCGCCTATGTCGGTCTAATGCATGCCCACGCCCACTTGTTCGGCGTGTCGGTGGTCGGCTAGCCCGCCCGGGCAAACCGACGCAGGGCGGTGGTCTCCAGTGCCGGCCCCTTGGGGACGATGCCCGTCGGATTCAGTCGCGCGATCGAGTAGTAGCCCGCCTTGATGTGCTCCGGCCGCAGGCTGGCCGCGAAGGCCGGTATCGCCAGCAGTCGGTCCACATATCGGCACACCGCAGGATAGGCCGACAGCGGCCGCAGGTTGCAGCGGAATAGGTCGTGGTAGGCCAGCTCGAAGCGCGCGAGCGTGACAAAGGCGCGGATGTCGGTGGCCGTCAGCTGGCGTCCGACCAGCCAGTCGTGCTGTGCCAGCCGCTGCTCCAGTCGGTCCAAGGCCGAGAACACCCGGTCGACCGCCTCCTCGTAGGCCTGCTGCGTGGAGGCAAAGCCCGCCTGGTACACGCCGTTATTGAAGTCCCGGTAGAGCCACCCCTCGGTGTCTGCCATGGCGGTCGCCAGTGCAGGCGGGTGCAGCCGCGGCGTCCCCTCAGTCAGGGCGTCGAAGTCTTCGTCGAAGATACGCAGCAGGTCGGCTGACTCATTATTGACGATGGTCTCCGACACGGTGTCCCACAGCACCGGAACCGTCGCCCGTCCTGTGTAGGTCGGGTCGCTGTGGGTGTACAGCCTATGGAGGTGGCTGGCACCCAGGGCCGGGTCTCGATCCGTGTCGAAATCGCCGGTAAAAGCCCATCCCTGGGCCGTGAGGCGCGGATCAACGATCACCACATCGATCACCGACTCCAGGCGTTTGAGTCGCCGGGCAATCAGTATCCGGGTCGCCCAAGGGCAGAGATAGGTCGCGTAGAGTCGGTAGCGGCCGGCCACGGCCGGGAACACCCCGCCGTTGGCCGCGCCCAGGCGTGAGCGAAAACCGGATGTCTGGCGGATGAACCGCCCCTGGGCATCGGCCTGTTGCACCGGTTGCCAGTCGTCGGTCCAGCGTCCATTGACAAGCATGTTGAAACTCCTGATGCAGTGATGTTGATCGGCTCGGCAGGTCCGCCAGCTTACGCGACCCGCTTCGCCAGCCAGCGATCCGCAGAACCACGACCTGCGCCTGAGATCGCGAGTGAGACCGTGCCGGCCAACAGGGCCAGGCCGAACTCGTAGCCGTTGTTGGCCATGAATAGCCCGTTATCCAGGTGCACTGTGACGATGGCGACCACCATGGTGATCGCCAGGACCCCCGCTGCCGGGCGCAGCAACAGACCCAGGATCAGGGCCAGGCCACCGAAGAACTCAGCACTACCGGCCAGCAGGGCCATCAGCACGCCGGGTGCCAGCCCGATGGAGGCCATCCACTGGCCGGTGCCTTCCAGGCCGTAGCCGCCAAACCAGCCGAACAGCTTCTGTGCCCCATGAGCGACGAAGATCACGCCCAGGGGCAGGCGCAGGGCCAGGGTTGGCCAGCCAGCCTCGGAGGCGAGTACGCGATGGATGAGTGTGTTGAACATGGTGGGCTCCTTGTCGAGTCGGAATGGACGCGGTGTATCCGCTGACCAACAGACTATTGTTGATAAGTTCTCCCATAAACGTGGCGTCGAAAGAAATATAGTTCTATAAAATGGAACAATGGATCGCCTACTCTCCATGCAAACCTTTGTTGCGGTGGTCGACACCGGCAGTTTCGTCCGGGCGGCGGAGCGACTCGGTCAGTCCAAGGCCTCGACTTCCCGGCATGTCACCGAGCTGGAAGAGCACCTGGGCGTGCGATTGCTGCATCGGACCACGCGGCGACTGTCGCTGACCGACGAAGGGCGTCGATACCTCGCCACCTGCCGGGAGATTCTCGAGTCGCTGGACGCTGCCGAAGCGGAACTCACCGCCGGCACCGCGAGCGTCCGCGGTCTGCTGCGCATCAACGCCCCGGTGTCTTACGGCATTCGTCATCTGGCCGGGCTCTGGCCGGCGTTCATGCAACAGCACCCGGCTCTGCGGCTGGAGGTGACGCTCTCAGACCGGGCGGTGGATCTGGTGGAGGACGGCGTGGATGTCGCCATCCGGATCGGGCGGCTGGAGCCATCGAGTCTGGTGGCGCGCCGACTGGCCACGACACGCATCTGCCTTTGCGCCGCGCCGTCCTATCTGGAAGCCCGTGGCAGGCCGGAGCATCCCCGCGACCTGACGATTCACCGCGTGATCGGCTACAGCTACTGGGCCAGTGGTGACGAGTGGACATTCGAGTCCGATGCAGGCACCGAGGCTGTTCGGGTCGCCCCGGTTATGCAGAGCAATAACGGTGAAACCTGCGTGGCGGTCGCGATTGCGGGTGGCGGGTTGGTGCTGCAGCCGGAATTTCTGGTCGCAGAGGCGCTGGCACAGGGCCAGCTGGTTGAGCTGCTCTCTGCATATCGGTTACCGGTTCTCGGTATCTACGCGGTTTATCCGTCTCGGCGACAGCTGGCGGGCAAGGTCAACGCCTTGCTGGGCTACCTCGCCAGCCAACTCGGCGACGCCTGAAAAAAGCCGACCAGACAGCGGCGGCTGCGCGAGAATTGACAGTTGTATATACAAGTGTATATTTCTCCGCATGATGACTGCAGCAAGCACAGGAGCCTGGCCCCGTCGCCTCGCTCGCGCCTTCGCCTATCCGCAGACCACCAGCCGCTATGCGTCGCTGGTGTGGCCGGGTCTGGCGCCTGCCGGTGATGCCGGCGAGCGTATCCACGCACGGGTCGTGGACGCACAAATCGAAACGCCCGGGACACGCTCGCTCATCCTGCGGACGGGGCGAGGCTGGCGCGGACATCAGGCCGGTCAGTTCGTCACGCTATACGTCAATATCGATGGGGTCTGGCAGCCGCGGTGTTATTCGATCAGCTCGTCCGAGGCGCAGACGCGACAGATTCGGCTGACCATTCGTGCCATGGCACCCGATGGCGTGTCGCATTACCTGGTGCATCACCTACCGGTCGGTGCACGGGTGCAGATCAGTCAGGCCGCAGGTGAGTTCACGCTGGCCGCGGGTGCGGAGCACCGGGCGCGTTTGTTCATCTCGGCCGGCAGCGGCATTACACCCATCATGGGCATGCTGGCATCCGGCGCCGCAGACGGCGACGTCGAGCATCTGCACTATGCCCGCAATCGTCACGACCTGATTTTCGGCGAGGCCCTCGGCCCGATGATGGCCCAATCCCGTGGCTATCGCTTGCATGCACGGTTGACCGAAGAGGGGGCGGGTCATCTGGACGCCCAGACCCTGGATACCCTGTGCCCGGACTGGCGCGAGCGCGAAACCTGGGTGTGTGGACCGGCCGCCATGCTCCGCACGGCCGAGCAGCTATGGGCCGAGGCCGGGATTGGCGATCAGCTCCATGTCGAGCGATTTGCCGTGGCGTCTTTCGATGCGCCGGCAACAGATACAGAGGTCGCCGTGCAATTTGCGGCCAGCGGTCGTCAAGCCGACGCCAGTGGGGCCACGCCCCTGCTTGAAGTCGCAGAAGCCGCCGGTCTGCGTCCGCGCTATGGCTGCCGTATGGGCATCTGCCACAGCTGCGATTGCGTGCTGCAGTCCGGCGCGGTCCGCGATCTGCGGACCGGCAAGCTCACCAATACACCGGGGGTTCGCATCCAACCCTGTGTCAGCGCGGCCGCCGGCCCCGTCACCCTGGACCTATAGACCATGATTCCAAGTCACCTGACCGATGCCGATTTGCGTGATATCGGCGAACGCCTCGACGCCATGCAGGCCAGGGAACGCGCCTCGCTGGGCGCGGCCGACCGTGCCTACATCCTGCGCTTGATCCGCGTCCAGCGCTGGATGGCCCTGGGCGGCCGGGCGCTGATCTTTGCGTCGCTGCTGGGGTTGCCGGTGGCGCTGGGCAGCTGGCCGTTGTTCTGGGTGCTGATCAGCCTCGGGACGCTGACCCTGGCCCTGTCCAAAATCCTCGAGAACATGGAAATCGGGCATAACGTCATCCACGGCCAATGGGACTGGATGAATGATCCGGACATCCACTCCGCGAACTGGGAGTGGGACCATGGCTGCCCGGCCCGCCAGTGGAAGCACACGCATAACGTGGTGCATCACACCTGGACCAACGTGCTGGGCATGGACCGCGACATCGGCTACGGCATGATGCGCGTGACCGAGCATCAGCGTTGGCACCCGTTTTATCTGTTCCAGCCGCTGTGGATCGTCCTGATGGCGATGTACTTTGAATGGTTCATCGCCCTGCACGACCTGGAGATCCCCCGCGTGCTGAAGGGCAAGCGCGACAAGGCCGAAGCGCGCGCGATTCTGCGTGAGTCGGGCGCCAAGGTCGGCCGGCAGGCGCTAAAGGACTACCTGTTGTGGCCGCTGCTTGCCGGGCCCTTCTTCTTCATCGTGCTGGGGGCCAATTTCGCGGCTAATGTGCTGCGCAACATCTGGACGTGGGCCGTCATTTTCTGTGGGCATTTTCCGGACGGGGTGTCGCATTTCTCCAAGTCCGTCGTGGCCACCGAAAGCCGCGGCGGCTGGTATGTCCGGCAAATGCTTGGCTCCTGCAACATCCGTGGCGGTCGCCTGTTGCATATCCTGACCGGGAACCTGTCGCATCAGATCGAGCATCATCTGTTCCCGGATCTGCCCAGCAACCGGTACGCGCGGGTTGCGCCAGAAGTGGAAGCGCTCTGCCGGGAATACGGGCTGGCCTACAACAGCCACAGCTTTGGTCGACAGCTTGGCAGCGTGCTTTGGAAGCTGCTACGACTGACCTTCCCGGGGGGCAAGCGCCCCAGTCGGCGGGCAGCCGCCGCCGGCTAAGCGTAGCTGCGGCCGGTGGCTTTTCGACCGCCGGGCCGTCCAGCCGCTACAATCGCCAGCCTTTTCGTTGTTACCGCCCCCATGTCCGGCACGCCAGTCCAGCTTGATGCGGAAGCCCAGAAGCGCCGCACCTTCGCCATTATTTCTCACCCGGATGCGGGCAAGACCACGGTGACCGAGAAGCTGTTGCTGTTCGGTGGCGCCATTCAGCTCGCGGGCACGGTCAAGGGCCGTAAGGCGGCGCGTCACGCCACCTCGGACTGGATGAAAATGGAGCAGGAGCGTGGGATTTCCATCACCACCTCGGTCATGCAGTTCCCTTATCGCGACTGCGTGATGAACCTGCTGGACACGCCGGGCCACGAAGACTTCTCCGAAGACACCTACCGCACGCTAACCGCCGTGGATTCGGCCTTGATGGTGATCGACTCGGCCAAGGGCGTGGAGGACCGGACCATCAAGCTGATGGAGGTCTGCCGCATGCGGACCACGCCCATTATTACCTTCATCAACAAGCTGGACCGTGACGGCCGCGAGCCCATGGAATTGTTGGATGAGGTCGAGGACGTGCTCAAGATTGCCTGCGCGCCGGTGACCTGGCCGCTGGGTATGGGGCGTGATTTCGCAGGGGTCTACCACCTGCTCGAAGATCGTTTCTACCTGTACGACGGGCCCAAGGAGCGGATCAGCGACATCGAGACCGTTGACGGCCTGCACGCCGATGGCATGGCCGAACGCTTTGGTGCGATCTACCAGACGCTGGTCGACGAGATCGAGCTGGTCAAGGAAGCCGGCCATGGCTTCGATTTGGAGCTGTACCGTGCCGGAGAACTGACGCCGGTCTTTTTTGGGGCCGCCATTTCCAATTTCGGCGTGCGCGAGTTGCTCAACGGCTTTGCCGATTGGGCACCGCCACCGTTGCCCAGGCAGGCCACGGTGGGTGACGCCGAGCCGCAATCCGTCGAGCCTACGCATGGCGAACTCACCGGATTCGTGTTCAAGATTCAGGCGAACATGGACCCGCGGCATCGTGACCGCATTGCCTTTATGCGCGTTTGCTCCGGCAAATACACGCCGGGCATGCAGTTGCACAGCGTGCGCCAGGGCAAGGCCGTGCGTATTTCAGATGCGGTGACCTTTATGGCCTCTGACCGGGGCGCGGCACGTGAGGCTTGGCCGGGCGATATCATCGGGCTGCACAACCACGGCACCATCTCCATCGGGGATTCGTTCTCCGAAGGCACCGCGATGGTCTACAGCGGCGTGCCGAATTTTGCGCCCGAGCTGTTCCAGCGCGTGGTGCTGGCCGACCCGCTCAAGGCCAAGGCGCTGAACAAGGGGCTGGATCAGCTCTGCGAAGAGGGTGCCACCCAGGTGTTCCGACCCAAGAGCAACAACGATGTGATTCTTGGGGCGGTCGGGGTGCTGCAGTTCGACGTGGTGCGTCAGCGCCTAGCCGATGAATACGGGGTCAACTGCAAGTATGACCAGGCCCCTGTGGCCACCGCTCGGTGGGTCAGTTCGGACGATCCGTCGAAACTGAAAGACTTTCTTAACAAGAACGTGGCTAGAATCGCTGTCGATCATGCGGGAGCGCATGTCTACCTGGCGAACTCCCGCGTGAACCTGCAGCTCACGGAAGAGCGCTGGCCCGATATCCGGTTTGCATCAACACGCGAACACGGGACGAACTAAACGGTGAGCGGATTCGCGTTGCGCGAATCGGGGCACCGAACTTGCCTCTCAGATCATGATAGGCCCATTTAGGTGTGTGGCAGCTGCGTTCGAAGCAGAACCCTGCCAGGACAGACAAACGTAGAGACTCATGGCTGAACTGACGTACGACAAGAAATTTACGCCCGCCAGCGTTGGCGCGATGCTGGGCTTCTTTGGTGTGCACATCGCTGCGCTGGGCGCGTTCTTCACTGGCGTGTCGACCACCGATATCGTGGTCTGCGTGACCCTTTACTGGGTACGCATCTTCGCGATTGGCGCCGGCTACCACCGCTATTTTGCACACCGCTCGTATAAGACCGGGCGGGTATTCCAGTTCATCATCGGTTTTCTGGCGCAGTCCACCGCCCAGTCCGGATTGATCTGGTGGGCGTCCAAGCATCGCGACCACCATCGCCACTCCGACACGCCCAAGGACATGCACAGCCCGCGGCAGTACGGATTCTGGTTCTCCCACATGGGCTGGATCTGGAACAACCAGGCCCAGGAAGCGAATTACGACAACGTGCCGGATCTGACCAAGTTCCCGGAACTGGTCTGGCTGGATCGGCAGCGCTTCCTGCCTGCGATCATCATGGGACTGGCCGTGCTGGCGCTGTTCGGATGGTCGGGACTCTGGTTCGGCTTCTTCTTCTCGACCGTGCTGGTGTACCACTCAACGTTCACCATCAACTCGCTGTGCCATGTCTGGGGCAAGCAGCGCTACCTGACCGGGGATGACTCACGGAATAACCCGGTGCTGGCGTTTTTGACGATGGGTGAGGGCTGGCACAACAACCACCACTATTTCATGTCCAGCACCCGCCAGGGCTTCCGCTGGTATGAGTGGGACCCGACTTACTACATCCTCAAGATGCTGTCCTGGGTTGGCATTGTCTGGGATCTGAAGCAGCCGCCGAAGCATGTGCTGGCCGGTGAGCGCAAGCTGTCCTCCGAACTGAAGGACCGCGTTGCCGAACAGCTGGCGGCCAGCATCTGCGTGGATACTCTGGCCGAGAACGTCCGCGCCCGGTTGAACCGCAGCGGTATCGCGGTCGACGAGTTCAAGCGCAATCTGGCCCAGCGCATCGAGCGCGGTCGCGATGCGCTCCATCAGTTCGAACTGCCGGAGCTGCCTGAGCTGCCCAGCGTCGAGGAACTGCGAGCCAAGGCCCGTCAGAAATATGCCGAGTCACCGTCCATGGACGACATCGTCTTGCGGGCCCGCCTGATGCTGGGTGAGGCCGTAACGATGCGGCTGGCCACACCGGCCCAAGCCTGATTCGAGCAGCGCCGTACGCTCGGCGCGGACGGCGCTGCTTGTTCGAAGCGGTTCTGGGATGAGCGGACCGCCCCGCCTCGCACAGATGGGGGGCATGGGGTGTATGCTCCTGGCATGGAATCGCATGTGGCATCCCAAGCCAGCGAGGCAGTGCGCCAGCGGCTAGGTCGTAGTTCGCGCGAACGCGCCGACACGAAAGGCGACACCGTGCGTGATCAACTGCTGGTCGTGGATGACGATGCCACCGATCGTCTGCTGATACGCCGGCTGCTGGCCGACGGTGCCACCGTCGGCCTGAAGCTGGTCGAGGCGGAAACGGCGCAGGAAGCCGTTGAAATGCTGCGCACCCACCGGGTGGCCTGCATGCTGATCGACCAGGTGTTGCCGGACATGACCGGCCTTGATCTGCTGAACATGCTCGCGAACATCGAGCCGGTCGGTTTGATTCTCGTGTCGGGTGTCATGGACGTGTCGCTGTCGCGGGATGCTATCCGCCTGGGGGCACACGATGTGCTGCCCAAGGACGACATGGATACCGCACGCCTGTCGCTGGCCATCCATGCAGCCATTGGGACGGCGCGTGTCCGACAGCAGATGGCCGAGCACTCCCAGCATCTGGAACTGTTCTTTGCGCTGGCCGATGAGTGCCGGGATTACCTGTTCGTGATCGACCTCAGCACCGGCGTGGTTGTCGAGGCCAATGCCGAGATCCGGCGGATCAGTGGTGCCGACCGGACGGAAGTCCATGCCGGAAAACTCAGCGCGGAAAGGATATTCGCCGCCGGCCCCACCGGCTGGAATCGCCTGCGCGCATCCATCGAATATTACGGTCAGGCCACCGTCGAGCTGGAAGTTTTCAATGGTCCCGGCCGGCGCATGCCCATCGAGATTCGCGCGCGCCGGGTCACACATGGCCCGCGCCAGTACATGATCTGTGTGGGCCGTGAGGTCTCTCGCGAGCGGGGGCTGGAGCGCGAGGTGATCCGCCTGCGCGACCCCGATCAGCTCACAGGGCTGCCATCGCGTGAAGCCTTTATGGGCGAACTGGAGCGCAGCTGGAACTGGGCGATGAACGATGACACCGCGCTGGTGCTCACGATGCTGTCCATCAGCTGGCCCGAACGGTATACCGAAGACATGCGTGCTGTGATGCTGCGGCAGGTGGGTCAGGCTTTGTTGGGCAATGTGCGACGCTCCAACGAGCTAGTCGGTCGGTACAGCGAGAACAGCTTTGCGGTGATCGCGACCGGCGGCGACGAGATCGTGGCACGCAAGCTGGCTGACCGATTGCGCATGCTCATACGCGGGGCCTGTGCCAGCGACGTCGAGTCGGCCATGCATCCACCCCATGTCGCCGCGGGCATCGCGCTTGGCCGACCGAGTGATATCGGCAGCGTGTCCGAATTCATGGACCTGGCGGCGCAGGCGCTAGACAGTGCTCAGAAGGCCGAGACCGGCCAGGGAATGCATCTGCTCGCGGTCTAGGCGCGGAGTCAGGGACGCGCTGATCGCTTCGCACCACCAAGACGGCCCCGGTTTTCGCGCGAGTCCTATCGGAGTGAGCGCCGCTTGATCACTCCCAACGAACGACGCGCAACGCAGTCGGGCCTGTCTGCAGGCAACAACTGGGCGGCGTGAATCGCGCAGTGCCGCCCTAGACGCGGGCGTGGCGCCACCCACCGCGCTGCCAGAGCCATACGAACAAGCCGGTTTGCAACCCGCGCCAGGCCAGCATGGCCAGCCAGATCGCGATCAGCCCGAACTGCAGCAGAGGGCCCAGCACGTAGACAGCGGGCAAGAACAGCAACCACTGTAGGCTCACGGCAACTAGCATCACGCTGCGGCTGGCTCCGACCCCCAGCAGGGCCTGCATCAATATGATCCCAACGCCATCGATGAGCAGCCCCGCACCGAAGAGCTGCAGGGGCACGCGGCCAAGCGCAACCAGTCCGGGGTCATCCAGAAACTGCGCCAGCAGCAGGCTGGGGAGCAGCAACATGGGCAGGCCCAGCAGGCCGAGCCAAATGCCGCCGAGCCGGGCGACATCCCAGGCCCAGCGTCTGGCATCCTCGGGTGCTCGCCGGCCCAGTGCCTGACCGGCCAGCGTGCCGGCCGCCAGGCCAAATCCGATGGCGGGCAGGATTGCGACCAGCATGATGTTGATCAGCACGGTGGCCACGGCGAGTTCAGCTGTTCCGACCTGGCCAATCATCCAGAACAGCACGGCGAATCCGGCCGCGAACAAGGCCTGCTGCAGCGAGTTGGGTAAGGCCAATCGGATGAGCCGCCCGAAATCGCCCGCACGGCCGCGGCCATGCAGAAATCCGCGCGGTTGCGCGTGGCGCCAGGCAACCGTCAGATAAATACCCGTGCCGATCCAGACGGCGATGCTGGTGCCCAATCCGGCGCCGTAAACGCCCAGTTCAGGCAGGCCCAGATGGCCGAAGATCAGGCAGTAGCTAATCGGTACATTCAGCACATGGGTGGTCACCAGCGTTCGCAGGTAGACCCGGGTCTGACCGACACCACTCCAGAAACCCCGGAAGCAAAAGTTGGCGCCGATGGCGACCACGCCCAGCAGGCGACCCTGCCAGTAGGTCGTACCCTCGCGGGCCACGGCTGCATCGTCGATGAGCGCAGCCACGATACCGGGCGCCATGAACCACAGCGCCACGGACAGCGGCAGGCCAATTCCCGCGGCAATGAGCAGGCCGTTGTTCAGCGGTACGGCGGATTCAGCTTCGCGCCCCTCACCGACCCGGCGTGCGCTGGTTGCCTGCACGCCTGCGGACAAGCCGGTGATCGCGCCCACGGCCATGAAGTTCAGGAAGCCGGCCATCCCGACGCCGGCCAGGGCCGCAGCGCCCAGACGGCCCACCATCGCAATATCGATGAGATTCAGGATGTTCTGGGAGGTCATGCCACCGATGATGGGCAGCGCGAGCCGCAGAATGACTTGTCGGCGACTTAACACCGTCGGGTCCCGATGGGCTGTGTTCTTAACATCACGTTCACTTGTGCGCGCGGATAATTTGGGTCCGCTCGCGTACGATCCGGCAAGCGGAAATCGCGAACGTTCACCATCTAGGGAGTCAGGATGAATCGTAACGTACGACTTGCAGGCGCCGTGCTGTGCGCAGCCGCCATGGTCGGCTGTGCCAGTAATCCATTTGCTGCTGCGCCCTCCGACGACGCTGATGTCGCAGCGCTGGAACGGGAGCTGGCGAAAGAGCGCGCCGCAAACCGTTCGCTATCTGCCGAGCTGGATCAGGCGCGGCGTCGCCCGGCGGCCACGCCTCAGCCCGTCCAGGCACAGCCGTCGAATAACCGTGACCTGGAGCTGGAGCGCGAACTGGCCGCTCAGCGCGCCCGTAACGAGGCGCTGGCACAGGAGCTGGAGGCCCAGCGCCGTGCTCAGGCAGCGCAGGCCGAGACCGCACGGCGTCTGGCCGAGCAGCCGCCCATCCCGACCCCGCCGCCCGCGCAGAATGCATCACTGGGCGACGGCATGATGCCGCCCAATCCCAAGCCGGGTGAGTGCTACGCACGGGTGGTCACGCCGCCCAGCTACGAGGAGCGCACCGAGCGCGTACTCGTCAAGCCCGCCGGCGAGGAGGTTGAAGTCATTCCCGCACGGTATGAGTGGGCCGAGCAGCGCGTGCTGGTCAAAGAGGCCGGCGAGAAGATCGTCGAGGTGTCGCCACCGGTGTACACGACGGTTGAAGAGCGCATTCTGGTCAAGCCGGCCACAGAGAAGGTGGAAACCATCCCGGCCGTCTACAAGACCGTGACCGAGCGCCAGCTGGTGCGCCCGGCGTATACGACCTGGAAGAAGGGCCGGGGGCCCATCGAGAAGCTGGACGAGGCCACCGGCGAGATTCTTTGCCTGGTCGAGGTGCCGGCCGAATACAAGGACGTGGAAAAACGCGTTCTGGTCACGCCGGCCACCACGCGCAAGATCACGGTGCCAGCCGAGTACACGACGGTGCGCAAGAAGGTGCTGTCGCGCCCGGCCGAGGTGAAGAAGGTCACCACACCTGCCGAATACGAAACCGTGCGAGTGCGCCGCCTGGTCGAACCCGCGCGAGAAGTGCGCAAGACCATCCCGGCGGAGTACGAGACCGTGACCAAGAGCGTCAAGGTCGGCGAATCCCGTGTGGCCTGGCGCAGTATTCTCTGTGAAACGAATACGACGCCGGACGTGGTGCGCAAGCTGCAGGCTGCGTTGCAGCAGCGGGGTTACGAGCCGGGTCCGATTGATGGCCGGATCGGGCAGCAGACCATGGCCGCCGTCGGCCGGTTCCAGCGGGACAATGGCCTGTCCTCCGGTGGGTTGACCATGGAAACCATCCGCCGGCTTGGTGTGCTGTAGCCCAGCGAATCCATCGGCAAAAAAGGCCGGGTTCGTCCCGGCCTTTTTAATGCTCCAGTCCTGCGGGTCGCGTGGCCGGACTAATCGTCTTCGGGCGTGAGCTGGTGGGCGATGACGGCGCTCAGGTTGAACGGACGCTCGCCCAGCGAGCGTTGAACGCCCGGCGGTAGATGCCGCTTGCTGATCTGTACCACGCCGACATGCGACGCACCGCCGCGCTTGGATGCAGGACCCTGCCAGGCCTCGACCACCGGGTACGGCGACGAATCTGCCGCCGTTGCGCCAAATCCAATCCGGGCGAGTCCAGCCGGAATCAACGCGGTGGCGCCTTTGGCCAGCGGTCGAGTTGACGCTTCGATGACCAGTTGGCTGCGTAAATGCCCGGCGGCCCGTGTCAGGCCTTCGCGCACCAGCGGATGCCGCGCCACGCGTTCGACAGCGCGGCCGACGCGTGCCTGCGCCGCCAGTTTGAGCGACCGCCCTCGTACGGGGGGTGGTGTGAGCGCGGGCGCGGGTGGCGCATGGACATGGCCGTCGAGCTGCGCCGTAATCCGCAGCGTTTCGCCATCCGTGTCTCGTCGCGTTTCCACGTCGACATCGATGCGCAACAATGGCTCCCGGCCGAACACACCCGGCAGGGTTGCGCTCAACCTTGCGTGCTCTGTCGATGTCCCGCGGGCCGGCACCGTATCTGCACGGCCGGTGTCGGTTCGACGGCGCCAGCGAGGCAACAGCTTCGGCATGACCGATCCATCAGCAAGGAGAACGAAAATGATACAGGACACGCAGCGACAGACTTGTCGTGGCTTTGTCGTGTCCGGGCGCGTCCAGGGCGTCGGGTTTCGCGCGGCAACCCGAGACCAGGCGCGACGACTTGGCCTGACCGGCTGGGTGCGCAATCGTTCGGATGGCTGTGTCGAAGGTGTGGCACTGGGGCAGGCCGCCCCGCTGGATACCCTGGTCGAATGGCTGCACCAGGGGCCGGCCGCGGCCCGGGTCGAAAGTGTCTGGTTCTCCGATGCCGTCGAGGATGACAGCCTGGGTGGCGGATTCGAAATTCGATAGTCGGCAGCCAGCTGGCGTCGGCCGTGTGGCCCTGATGCCTTGGGTGCGCTGCTAAACTGCGCGCCCTTGATGCCACACCGTCCTGAACGCTTGGAAGCCGCGGTTCGCCACCTGCCAATCGACCTGATCCAGCCCGGAACGCTCCAGGCTAGGCGGGTATTCGACCCACAGGGGATCGAGGAGCTGGCCGGCTCCATTCGAGAGTCCGGCGTGGTGCAACCGGTGGTTGTGCGGTCGCTGGGTGATGGCTACGAGCTGCTAGCTGGTGAACGCCGTTGGCGGGCCGCTCAGCAAGCCGAATTGCACGAAATTCCGGCGATTGTCCGGGATGATCTCAGTGACGATGAGGCCATGGTTCTGGGCCTGATCGAGAACCTGCAGCGGGAATCACTCACGCCGATCGAGGCCGCGGCCGGCCTGCAGTTCCTCGCCGATCACTATGATTTGACGCATGCCGAGGCGGCCAAGCGGATCGGCAAATCACGCGAGTATGTGAGCAACTATCTTCGTTTGCTCAAATTGGCCGAACCCGTGCAGAAGCTGGTGAACGAGCGGCTGTTGTCGCTGGGCCATGCCAAGGCGCTGGCGGGCCTGCCTTCGGTGATGCAACCGGGCATGGCCATGGATGCCGTTTCGGGTGGCTGGTCGGTGCGCGTGCTGGAGTCACGCTGCCGCGCGGCGCTCAAGCGCGCCGGTGCGGAGGCCGACAAACCCCGGCGCGATGCCCAGTGGCAGGCCGTGGAGCAGCAGCTCACCGAGGCGCTGGGCAATCGGGTACAAATCGACTTCGATGGCCAGAAGGGCGAATTTCGTGTGGCCTTTCACAGCCTGGACGAGTTCGACGGCATCTTGCAGCGCCTGGGTGTCGAGATCTCCGGTTAAGCTGGCAGGGCCACGACGGGGCTGCAATAACAACAACGGGGGAGATCGTGATTCGTCATCGACCATGGGCGCTGCTTGCGCTGCTGCTAACCGGTTGCGGAGACTCTGGCTCCGGGTCGGGTGCCGCACCGACGGAGACGCCGGCGTCGCTGTGTATTGAAACCGCCTGTAATCAAGCCACGTCTGTGGCGGCGGTGCCCGACGCCGAAAACCTCTTGTTCACCCCGGACGGCCGGCTGTTCGTCTCGGGCGGCACCAACGTTTACGAGGTTGTGCGGACCGGTGACACCACGGTCGAGTTGACGGCACTGTCGGCAACGGATTGCAACTTCACCGGGCTGGCGTATCGACGCGAAACCCTTTATGCCAGCTGCGCCAGCGGCGAACTCTACGCCGGGTCGCTGACGGGCACGCCCGCACTGACATCGATTTACCAGTACACCGATACCGCCTTGCCCAATGGCATGGCGACCGGCGCTGATGGCAGCCTTTATATCGCCGACGGTCCGCTGCCGGGCAATGGCGGCCTGCCTTCGCCGAAGATTCTCCGCCTGCAGTTTGACGAGCAGAATCCCCTGCAGGTCATCGAGCAAAGCACCTGGCTGGAGGCCCCGCTGGCGTTTCCCAACGGACTGGTGCGCCTGGGCGATACCTTGTTCGTGACAGATGGTGAGGTGATTCCGCCTGCGCTGGGCGTGGTGCGTGCCATCCGTATTCTGGCCGATGGCTCGGCAGGTGAGGTCACGACGATCGCCACCTTGGACGGGGTGCTGGACGACCTCTCCCTGGCGGGGTCCGATCTGGTGGTCACCGAGTTCAGTACGGGCCGTGTGGTTCGGCTGGCTCCGGACGGTCGCCAGCTCAGTGCCACCGATGCCGGCGGCTTTGCGTTTCCTTCGTCCGTGATCGTGGGGCAGGCGCCGATGTTTTTGCCGGGTGAGTGGCTGGTTACCGAAAAAGGTTTGATCGGCGACACCACGTCAGCATTCGGCAACCAGCTCACCGTGCTGCGCCCCCTCACGCCCTGACGCCAGACGTGAGCGGTAGCCCCTCCGACAGCCCAACGGCCGGCGCCGCGACCGGCCTGCCCGAGTGCATCGCGGGCTACCGGATTCTGCGTTTGCTGGGCGAAGGCAGCATGGGCTGTGTGTATCTGGCCGAGCAGCCGCAACCGCACCGGCTGGTGGCGCTCAAAGTGCTGCGCGGCGCTGTTGCCACGGAGGCGTTTCGCAAGCGCTTTCTTCGCGAAATCGAGTTGATGGCCGCATTGGCCCACCCAGGAATTGCCCGGGTTTACGATGCCGGGGAGGCCGACACCGATAGTGGCCGGCTGCCGTACCTGGTCATGGAATACATCGAAGGCCAGCCACTGCTTGATTTCGTCCGGGCGCAGGGTCTGGACGTACCCCAGCAGCTCACGCTGCTGGCCTCGCTTTGTCGCAGTGTGCATGCCGCCCATACCCAGGGGGTCATCCATCGGGATCTCAAACCGGCCAATGTGTTGGTCGACCCCGAGGGCACGCCGCGGGTGCTGGATTTCGGTGTGGCGCGCATGTTGGATCAGCGTGGCGCCACCGAGATGACCAGCGCGGGGCAGGTGATCGGCACCATCGCCTACATGCCCTGGGAGCAGCTTGTCGACACGACCCAGGTTGACGCACGCAGCGATGTTTATGCGCTGGGTGTCATGGCCTACGAAATGCTCAGCGGCCATCACCCCTATCCCGGTCTGGCGTCGATGACGCTGGTGGGCGCCGTTCGCAGGCTGGGCGAGCAGGCGCCACGCCCGTTGTCGCAGGCCGCGCCGCATACCCGGGGCGACGTCGCCACGGTGGTGATGAAGGCGCTGTCTCGGGAGCCTGCCCGTCGCTACGGCTCCGCTGCCGAGTTCGCGGCCGACCTGGAGCGCGTGCTGCGCAGGCAGCCGGTGGAGGCCCGCCCGCCGACGGCGGGATATCTGCTGGGTTTGCTAATCCGACGCCACAAAGGCCTGGCGGCGGCCTCGGGTCTGGCGCTGGGGTCGTTGCTGCTGGGCGCCGGATTGGCGACCTGGTTTGCCGTCGGTGAAGCCCGTGCACGAGCAGACGCCGAGGCGCGCGGCGCCGAAGCTGTCGCAGCCAACGCCTTTCTTCAGCAGATGTTCGCGGCCGCGACGCCGGCCGTCGCCCGTGGGCGCCAACTCAGCGCCCAAGATGTTCTCGACTTTGCGGATCGCTCGCTGGACGCCAGGGCCGACCGTTATCCACCGCGGGTTAGGGCCGAGCTCAAGCGTGGTTTGGGGATGTCCTACAACGCCCTGGGCGAGCTTGATGCGGCCCAGCGCTTGCTGGACGAAGCCTATGCGTTGACTGTCGATGCTTTCGAGCCGGGCAGCGTGGCGCGGTATCGCACCGAAAATGACCGCGCTCGCGTGTTGCTCAATGCCGGTCGCTATCGGGAGGCCGAGGCCTTTCTGCGTCCGCTGCTCGACGGGCCGGCCGCCGACGCGGATGCCGTCTGGCGCCTGCGGTTGGTGGCAAGGCTCGGTCACGCCGTCTGCGAGCAGCAGCGGTTTGCCGACTGCGAGGCCTTGTTGGAGCCGGCACTGGCCGAGGCTCGCGCGGTACTCGGCCCGGGGGATGACACAACGCTGGACATGATGGAATGGCTTTGCTTTGCGCTGGCACCGCAGCAGCGCTACGACGAGATTTTTCGCATGGCGAATCAGATGCTTCCGGTATTGGAGCAGCGCTATGGCCGGGATCATCCGCGCACGTTTCCGGCGCGGCAATGGCTGGCCATCGCCGATCAGGAACTGGATCGACTCGACGCCGCCGAGCAGCGTATGCGGTCGCTGCTAGATGACCGGCTGCGTGTCCAGGGCACGGCCAACATCGACATCGCTCAGACCCAGCATCGCTACGGCATGCTGCTGCTGCGGCGGGCCAAGTGGACCGAGGCCGAGCCGGTGCTGCGCAGTGCCTGGGCCACGTTCGAGCGGGTCAGGGGGCGGGATGATGTCGGGACGCTGGTGTCCATGGTTGACTTATCGATTGCGCTGCGCTCACAGGGCGATGAGCAAGCGGCCTTTGAATTGCTCGGCCAGGTCGTGGAGCGAATGGACGCCATGGACCGTGCGATCACCTCGCCGGATGTCTCCTTTTACGGCTATTACGCCGCAGCGCTGGACGACCGGGGACAGCATGCCCGTGCGTTGGCGCTGTTCGAGCGCATGGAGCCCCAGGCGCGGGCCCTCAAATATCGAAGCTCGCCTTCGCTGGGCATCTTCATCGGCAATATGGGGCGATGCCTGATGCGCGCCGGTCAGTCGGGGCGAGCGGCCGAATACCTGCGCGAAGCCCACGCACTGCTGGCCGATGCACTGGGTGCGGAGCATGCGGAAACTCTGCGGGTGCAGGCAGACCTCGACAACTTGGCGGGCCCAGTCTGATGGGGCGTTGGGCCAAGGCGATTACGCCAGCCATGCTGCTGCTAGCCATGATCACCACCGGGCTGGCGTTGCATCATTGGCAGCGGCAGGCGCAGGCACAGTCGGCGCTGGCCGCGGCGACACCGAGCGCGGTGGATATCGGCTTTGCCCAATCGATGAGCCTGCACCATCAGCAGGCGGTGCAAATGGCCCAGATGATGACGCGGAGCGACTCGACGGCGATTACCGGTCTGGCGCGCAATATCATCGGCACACAGCTACTGGAATTGGGCGAGATGCGCGGCTGGCTGCGGTTGTGGAACCAGTCGTTTCTGCCGCCCGAAACCAGCATGAACTGGATGCTGCTGGGCGACGAGCCGCCTGGCCCGGCGCTGCGGCAATATCTGCTCGATTGTGAGGCCTCACCGACCGGAATGCCCGGGCTGGCCACGCCCCAGGCGCTGGCCGCGCTGAACGACCTGCATGGGCTGGAGCGCGATCGCCGCTTTCTCGAACTCATGCAGGCGCATCACGAGGGCGGGCTGCCGATGGCCCAATTTGCCGCCAGACATGCCAGAATTCACGCCGTGAGGAGAGTGGCGGCGAATATCGTCCTCGAGCAATCCAGAGAGATTGCCGGCATCCGGATCATGCTAAAAATGCTGGAGTCCGCGCGGCCGCCGGGCTGATTGCGACCACCACTGGGCGCCGCCGGGCCGTTTCCTCGACTAGGGAAACACTGACCTATTTGCGCCACCAAGACGGAACCGGTTTTCCCGCGAGCCCAGGCGGAGTGAGTGCCGCTTGGTTATTCCAAGTCAGCGAACGACAACGCAGGATCGCGGGAAAACCGGCCCGTTCCGTCTGGATTGCGCCTGCAAACAGGCCAGACAGCGTTGCTCGTCGTTTATTTGGAATGACCAAACTTCGCTCCTCGCGCCTTGCCTGGCCTGTTTGCAGGCAGCAACTTGGCGGTGCAAATAGGTCAGTGTTTCCCTATTGTTGTGCCACAACAAGCGGCACTGAGGAGACTGCCCGTGAGAACACTACTATCTGCCAGCTGTGGTGTGCTGGTCGCATGTTCGCTGATGGCTTGTAGCGGCAGCGACTCTTCACCTTCCTCGCCGGTCGCCCAGCAGGGGCCGGTGCCCAAGGCCGCCTGTGGCCCCGGCTCGGTGCCCGAGACCGGCATGCAGGGGAGGGTGAGTTCCGAAGATCACGCCGAAGGGCGCGCGGCCGAGGGATTCCGCTGCAACATGGAGGTGGTCGGCAGCTATCTGGTGCCCAACGCCATCGGCACCGTCGGCGGTTTCAAGGTTGAGCGCTACGTCGACGGCCAGGGCAATGAATGCGCCTACTACGATTCGACGCTGCTATACCCCACCAATGCGCTGGATGCAGAGGCGGGTGTCAACGTCATGGATTTGTCGGACCCCAGCAATCCGCAGTTGGTCACCCGGCTGCTGACACCGGCCATGCTGACCCCGCACGAATCGCTGGTGGTCTCGCAGCAGGCAGGCGTGCTGGCGGCGGTGACGGGCAATCCGGGTTTTTATCCGGGCAATGTCGACGTCTACGATATCTCCGAGGACTGCCGCAATCCGGTGCTGCGCTCCTCAGCGCTGGTCGGCAACCTGGGGCACGAGAGCGGGTTGGCGCCGGACGGTCGAACCTTCTACTCGGCCAACCCCGGGACACCCACGCTGGTGGCTCTGGACATCACCAATCCCCTGGTGCCGACACGGCTGTGGACCGGGCCGTACTACTCGCATGGCCTGTCCATCAGCAATGATGGCAACCGCGCCTACATCGCCTCGGGAGACGGCCAGGGCATGCTGATTCTGGATGTCTCCGAGATCCAGGCGCGTGCCGAAGACCCTCAGGTTTACGAGGTCGCCAACATCACCTGGCCCAACCTGACGATTCCGCAAAACGCGATTCCGTTCACCCGGGATGGCCGCGAGTACGTCATCGAGATCGACGAGTACTCCGCCGATTCGCCGGATGGCGGCGTGGCCGCGCATGGCGACGTGGTCGGGGCCGGACGCATCATCGACATCTCCGATGAAACCCAGCCGGTGATCGTGTCCGACCTGCGCCTGGAGGTGCATGAACCGGAAAACCGGGACGAAATCGCCGGTGATCCCGGTGCGCAATTACCGGTGCAGGGGTATGCCGGGCATTACTGCAATATCCCCACGCGCGTGAATCCGGATATCGTGGCCTGCAGCATGATTGTGTCGGGTCTTCGCGTATTCGATATCCGCGACCCGGCCAATCCCAAGGAAATCGCCTATTTCAACGCGCCGGTGAATCCCCGGATCACCCCGGTGTTCGAGGCCAGTAACTGGGCCATGTCCAGCCCGGCCTTTGCACCGGAGCGCAAGGAGATCTGGTACACCGACGGCTACAGCGGTTTCTACGTGCTGCGGGTAACGAACGGGGTCTGGTAGGTCGGGATCAGGGCGCGTCTGCGGGCCGCTCATAGGTCTGGCTGCAGCGGTGCAGGCGCTGTTTGGTGGGGGATCCGATGCAGCGGGTCACCATCTTGCCCTGCGCCGCATCACCAAAAACGAACGCGGCTAGGTCGGGCCGGGAAACGGGTGGTGTGGTTGGGTCGCTGACCAGAAACACATCGCCTGGGGCCAGTTCCACATTGGCGGCGGCATCGTTGCTCAGGCCCACGGCTCCGTCCAGCAGCCCCACCACGGTGCCTTCGTCCGAGGGCGGACGCTGGCAACTGGGCGGCAGGCAAAGCTGCGCCGCAAAGTCGGTACCGCGGATGCCGATAACGGACGTCGGCGTCCGCAACTGATAGTTGGTGGGCGCCTCGGCGTCATTCGCGGGCTGCGCTTCATCTGGGTCTGCGGTGGGGTCCCGCTGGATGAGGTTGCTAACCCAACGTAGACCGCCGCGGGCCAGTGTGAGCAAGGACTTGCGGACATTGCCGCGCGCGTCCACATCCAGGCTGTTAATCGTGAGCTCGCTGGATTCGCGGACGACCAGCAGGCGTCCGTCCACGAGCCGGACGACGGCCTGACTGTCTTCGCCGGTCGCAATTGTGTCTTCCACGTGGACCGCTGCGCCGCGGTCCAGTGCGCGGGCCGGCCGGTCATTACGCAGGGCTTGCGCGTCCGTCCCTTCCAGACTCACCACGCTGCCGGCTGTGTACAGCGGCGCCGGTGGTGTCGGCGCAGGCACAGGCGCCGGCGTTGGCTGGGCCACGGCAGGCAGCGCCAGCGTGGTCCCGACCGGCAGGCGGTGCTCGGTGCCGACAAACTGTTCTCGGTTGACGGTGAAGATGGCTCGCATCATGTCTTGCCAGTGCCCGCGCTGATCCGGGTACTGCTGCATCACAATGCTGCCCAGCGAATCGCCAGGGCGCACGGTGTAGTCGTATTCACCCGCCTGCTCGAAGGGGACGAGTTGCGGGTCAAAGCGGGGCGCGGCGATCGCCAAGCTGCTGGTCAGACCAAGCAGAAGCCAGGCCAGGGCTCGCATCGTCATTCCTCGGGTCAGGCGCTTCTGGGTCATGAGAGCTCGTTTGGAGTCGGGGCACACATGGTCGGTCATGCCCGTGCAGCACGCCAGTCTGCGTAGCCCCAGGACATTGCGCGTGCTTTGCACGGGCTGACCACGATCACCCGGCAGCGTAGGCTGGTGGCATCGCAATCAGCTCTTCTGACATGCCCAAGCACCCCAACCCCCAGGGCAAGGGACTGGTTCCCGTGCTCGCCGATTTGTCGCGGCACCGTGGCCAATGGCTGGCAGCGCCGGCCAAGGCGGTCGAGCAGGTGTCGGCCGAGTTGTTCACCTCGCTCTTCGTTCTCGGGAGCCAGTTCGGGTTTCGCCCGGTGGCTGGCCGGACCTATTTTCTCTATCGCAAACCGGACAAGTTCTGGTTGTCGATGTTGGGCCCGGAGCACTGGAGCGAGGCGGTGGCCGGTGTTTTCATTGGGCGGTGCGTACTGCAGAACGATATGACCTGGACGCTGGCGCTCTCCGATGCTGCCTCCACTGACGTGGCCTTCATGCAGCAACTGGACGAGGCGCGTGCCGATTTTGATACCCGGTTGCGCCAGGCGGCCCAGGTCGAAGACGCCTTGCCCGAGTTCGCGCGCGAGCGGTCTTATTACAAACGCGTGCTGAGTTTTGCGCTGGGGCATTCGCTGGGTGCTTCGCTGTCTCGTGCGGGGCTGGCCGGGCTGTCCTACGAACAGGCTCGCGCGGCACTGGGGCAGGCCTCGAATGACGAGGCATCCACAGGTCACCAGGCTGTCACCGAGGGCGGTTAGCCTGCGTGTCGGCAACTGCGTGGGGTGCTCGATCATGGTGTGTCATGGCTGGCTCAATCGCGCTTGGAGTGGGCGTGGGCGCGGTAATGGTCTCGGGCCGCGTCTAATGACCCAGCTCGTGAGGACGAGCGTGCCCTGTCTCGAGGCGGGTTTCAGGCCCCCGGCACGCTCCAAGCCTGGATCAGCAGTGGTCGGGATGGCGCGGCTGATGGTGGCTGTCGCGGCGGTGCTGCTGGTGACTGGCTGCACGGACGAGGATGCGCCACCTCGTGTCACCGAAACGCCGGCCCCGACCGGTTGGGCATCAGAACTCAACGACGACCCGTTGCCGGTGGGGTGGATGCTCTCCGAAGTTCGGGAGGACTGCCTGTTGGCGCCGGGTGTTCGGCTGCATCGCATCATCCGCGGTTCGCCCAGCGTGGAACCACTCCCGCTACCCTGCGAACAGATTCGGCAGTCGGTTCAGTTTGGCGGCGGTTCGTTGGCTTCGGTGTTTGTCAGCGGGCCTTATGTCTTCCATGTGCTGGAGCTGGACCCCGCGGTGTTCAAGGGCCGGCTGGAGCCGGCGCTGGCCCAGGGTCAGATCGCCGGCAAGGCGACCACCTCGCAAATGGCGAACAGCCGGGGCGCGCTGGCGGCGATGAATGCCGGTTTCTTTGTTGTGGGGCCGGGTGGGACCGGCGATGCGGCGGCACAGATGGGCGACGACGGGATGGCCGGCGACCCGGCCGGTGTGACCGCCCTCAGCGGTCAGCTGATCTCCGAGGCCGTCGGTTCACGCGAGGCCTTGCTGTTCGACACCACGGGCCATCAGCTTCGTTTTCCGCGCACATCCACCACGCTGGCGTTGCAGGCGGGATCGGCGCGGGCGCTAGTCGACGGGCTGAACCGTGTGCCGGGTGCAATCCGCAACTGCGGTGGTGTTGGTGGCGACAGCCCCACCGAAGCGGCGCGCCATGATGTGACCTGCACCGACGCCGATGAACTGGTCGTGTATACCCCGCATTGGGGGCAGGTCACGGCCCCCGTCGATGGACTCGAAGCCGTGTTGGGGCAGGACGGTCAGCTACTGTCCACACGCACACCGGGTGGCGCCATCCCTGCGCAGGGCCGTGTCGTCGTCGCGACCGGCGCCCGGGTGGCCGAATTGGAGGCGATGCTGGCCACAGCCCAGCCTCTGCAGCTGGATGTCGAGTTGAAGCTGGAGGGTGAATCAGCCGAATTGTCCTCGGGAGAGCACCTGCTCAACGGCGGTCCCGGTCTGCTCCGGGATGGCGCGGTTGCGCTCACCGATGCGCAGGGCGGCTTTCGCCATCCCGACAATCCGTTCTTTGGCCTGACCTGGGTCGATGGCCCCAACCCACGCACGCTGGTGGGCCGCACCGCCAGCGGTCGGTGGCTGCTGGTCGTCTGTGATGGCCGCCAGCCGGACTGGAGTGTGGGGCTGCCGCTGCGCGATGCAGCACGGGTCATGCAGCATCTGGGGGCGACCGATGCCATGAACCTGGATGGGGGTGGTTCGTCCACCCTGGTGGTGCGTGGTCAGGTGGTGAACCGGCCGTCCGATGGTGCCGAACGACCGGTCTCCGACGCCCTGCTCATCGTGGCTGAGTAATCCCGGTCCGCGGTGTGGCGGCGCTGGGGCGTCCCAGACCCAGCGCCGCCGATTCCAGACGGTCTGAACATAGGTCGACGCATCGGCTGGATGAGCCGACTCCTGCGCTACTCGTCTGCGGGCCGCAGCGCGCGGTTGGCCAGTGCCGCGATACCCGCGCCGGCGACAGTGGCTGCGGTGAGGGCCCCGGCGCTGCCGGTGGGCGGGCGATCGGTGTCCGGGGTCTCGCCATCCGGCGTGGAGGCGACGGGAGCGGTGCGATATTCCTCGGGGATCGTGATTTCGAACGTGGCGCCGCCGGTGCCGCTGCCGTCGGCCCCGCTGGGGCCGCGCTGGCTGCTGAAGTACAGGCGCGAACCATCCGGCGTGAACGCCGGCCCGGTGATTTCCGAACCGCCC
Organism: Abyssibacter profundi; assembly: GCF_003151135.1. Classification (NCBI taxonomy): domain Bacteria; kingdom Pseudomonadati; phylum Pseudomonadota; class Gammaproteobacteria; order Chromatiales; family Oceanococcaceae; genus Abyssibacter; species Abyssibacter profundi. Next base: position 338,253 of record NZ_QEQK01000001.1, on the reverse strand, counting down.
TTGGTGATCTGCATCAGCAGTTTGGCCTGACCGTTGGGCACAACGACGACCAGACGCATTAAGGCACCATCTTCGGCGACGAGCACATCGCCGGAGGGGCTGACCACGACATTGTCGACCTGGTCGAAGCCGGTCTCCATCTGCATGTTGTCGTTGTCGTAGATGATCTCGATCAGCTGGTTCTCGATGTCATAAGCCCAGACGCGGTTGTCGCCCTTCGTAGCGAAAAACATCACGCCCCGTGTCGGGACACTGCCACCTGCTGGGGTTTGTCGCAGGGCCTCGGGAAATTCGTAGTACCAGATCCCCTCGCCACCCGCGAAACGCGTGCCCTGGGTGGTCTCGTCGTTCTGGAAGGTCGGGAACAGCACTCGGCCGGAGGTGTCGATGTCCACGGTCTCCCAGGTTACCGGCTGCGGGCTGCGGGCATCGGCGGCCTCGGGATAGCCGCCGTCTTCGAAGCCTTGGATGCTCAGCACCTGCAGCGTGCCGGACTCCAACCCCATACGGGTCACGCCATTGTCGTCACTGAGGTCGCTTTCATCCGACACAAAGCGCCAGAAGCGCTGGTTACCGCCGTCCTCGGTCATGTAACAGGCATGATGAATCGGGTCGATGGCCACCGCCTCATGCGGGAAGGAGCCCAGCGCGGGCTTGCGCACGGCCGTGGCGGCCGAGCCAAAGGGATCGCACTCGTGGACCTGCCCGCCGGTGGTCTCCTCGCAGGACAGCCAGGTTCCCCAGGGTGTCTGGCCGCCGGCGCAGTTGTTCCGGGTGCCTTCCAGGATGGAATAGGCGTCGATCAGGTTGCCGTCGGCATCAAAGCGCAGCGCGCCCACGCCGCCTGGCGTGTCCTCGGAATTGGAGGCATAGACCCAGCCGCCATCGTCGGCCGCGGGGTACACCGCTCCGCCGTCGGGGTCCAGGTGCCATTCATAGCCGAAGGGGGCGGGCTCACCGGTGAGCGGATTGAGCCCTTCGCGCGCGACGCAGCGCACATCGAAACCGGGCGGCGCGAAGACTTCATCATCCACCCCGTCGATGGCGCCGGCGGTGAGCGTTTTGTGTTCCACATCCGGAATATTGGCCAGCGGACCGACGGGTAGCGGGAGTTCGGAGGCCATCTGGGCCTGCGCACGGCCGATCAGCACCTGGGGCGAACTGGCCGCCGCCGCGCCGATGAACATGGACTTGAGAACGGAACGCCGCGACAGCGTGATGGAAGCGTGATTGGCCACGTCGGAGACACCAGGGTCAAAACAGGACCGCGCAATCTAGCGGCGCTGTGTTGCAGGCCGATGATGGTCCGAGCTGGTGAGGTGGCCGGAGTGCAGCCGGCGCTGATCAGTCTGCGCTGGCGGGGGGATCGGCCGGGTGATCCAGCCCATCGGGCTCAAGCCCTGCCGGCAGCGATTTGGCGGTCTTGGCACCCAGGTCCTTGAGCATTTCCGCCTGGCGGGCGAGGTTGCCACGACCTTCGATGAGCTTGCTACGGGCATCGCGGTAGCTGGATTGGGCACGGTCGAGATGCGTACCGATCTTGTCGATGTCTTCAGCAAACCCGACGAACTTGTCGTACAGCGCGCCGGCCCGCTCGGCGATTTTTTGCGCATTACGGTTCTGCCGGTCGGTGCGCCACAGATTCTCGACCACGCGCAAAATGGCCAGCAGTGTCGACGGGCTGGCCAGGCCGATGCCGGCATCCAGCGCGTCGCGGTACAGGCCGGGGTCGGCGCGCAAGGCTTCGGTAAAGGCCGGCTCGTTTGGCACGAACAAGACGGTGAAATCCAGTGACCGCACGCCCGGCGCATCGTGGTAGGCCTTGTTGCCCAGGCCCTTCACATGGGCGCGTAATGACTGCACATGGGCCTTAAGCTCGCGCTCACGCTCGACGTCGTCTTCTGCGGCGATGAACCGCTCGTAGGCCGTGAGCGAAACCTTGGAATCGACCACGATGTCGCGCTCGCCGGGCAGGCGCACGATGGCATCGGCGATCAGGCGCTGGCTGGCGTCGCCCGAGACTTTGATCTGGGTTTCGTACTCGCGCCCCGCCTGCAGGCCCGAGGCTTCGAGCACGCGCTCCAGAATCATCTCGCCCCAGTTGCCCTGCGTTTTGGTCTCGCCTTTGAGGGCGCGCGTCAGGTTTAGGGCGTCCTCACCGATACGCTCGTTGAGCTTGGCCAGACGGTCGATCTCGCTCTTCAGCACCGCGCGCTCGCGGGCCTCTGTGCCATAGGCCTCGGTGACCTGCTTGCGAAACTCGCCCAGCTGCTCACGCATGGGATTGAGCAACGCGGTCAGCGCCTCGCCGCTCTGACGGGAGAAGCGGTCGGACTTCTCCTGGAAAATGCGGTTGGCCAGCGCTTCGAAATCCTTGCGAAAGTCCTCGCGTGCGGCTTTTAGCTCTTCGATGCGCGTGTTCATGGCCTCGACGGTCTTGGTCTGTTCGGCCTGCAGGCGCGCGATGGTGGCGCGGGCCTCGCCCAGCTCGTTCTGGCGGTGGTCCAGGCGCTGGGTCAGGGCCTCGGATTCCTGCGCCAGCAAGGCGGCTTGCTCGGTCTGTTGTTCGGCCTGAGCCTCCAGCACGGCTAGCCGCGTCTGCAACGCGAACTGCTCGCGCCCGGCCCGCAGGCGCAGCAGCAAAACCGCTGGTAGCGTGATCAGAACAATCGCTAGCGCGGCGCCGAGGCCCAGCGCCTGCAGGGGTGTGAGGGTATTGAGCAAGCTGTCCATGGCGGCATGGTTGCGCAATTTGTCTGTTGTGTCCAGAAACTAGGCATGCATAGAATGTCGTCAGTCCTCTGAAGGAGACCCGGGTTGAGCAACGACAAACCGCTGCGCTGGGAAGTGCGCCAGCGCCTGATCCTGATCGAGGCGCGGTTGATCTGGTCGGGCTGGCTGACCACCCAGGACCTGCGGGGCGCCTTCGGCATTAGCCGGTCACAGGCCAGCAAGGACATCGCTCTGTACGAATCGCTGGCGCCTGGCAATCTGCATTACGACCTGCGGGCGCGCTGCTACCAAGCCTCCCGCGCGTTCCGCCCGCGGTTCCTGCACGGTACGTCGCGGGAGTTCCTGCGGGCGCTACGTCTGTTTGATCCCGAATCTGATCACCCATTGGTCACGCTGGCGGCCGAAACCGCCGCCGTCGAACTGCTGGAGATGCCCGAGCGCGAGTTCGATGTGCTCACGCTGCAGCGGGTCAATACCGCCATCCGCGAAGGGCTGCAGATCGAGGTGGACTACCAAAGCATGCGCGTGCCCGAGCCTCGGCCGCTGCGGTTGTCGCCCACGGCGCTGGTGCATACGGGGTTGCGCTGGCACCTGCGCGCGCACAGTGCTTCACACGGTCGCTTCATCGACGTGCTGCTGTCCCGCATGCGCGGTGTGCCCGTGGTGCTGGATGATCCGGCGGTGGGCGTTGATGAAGACTGGGAGTGGAAGACTATTGTGCCGGTGCGTATCGGGGCGCATCCGGGGCTGTCTGGCTACCAGCAGGCGGTGATCGAAACCGACTACAACATGCAGGGTGGGGTGTTGGAGCGACGGTTGCGCGTGGCGCTGGTGCCGTACTACCTGCGGCTCATGAACGTGGGCCGGGATGATCGCCAGCGACCGCCCGAGCAACAGCAGATCATTCTGCTCAATCCGGAGGAACTCAGTGACCTGGACCGGCTGGCCTAGCCACGGCCCCAGCAGGGGGTGTGGGCGGTGACCCGCCTGCTGCACGCGTCCCGGGTGACCGGCTGGCTCATCGATGCCCTGGCCTTTGCCGGCATTGTGAGCTGGATGCGGCTACGGGCCTGGAGCGCTGGCGACATGGTCTGGAGCCTGTGGATCTCCAGTCTGAGCGTCGGGGCTGTCTGCTTCGTGGCCGCGTTTCTGGGGCTGTTGGTGCGCTGTCTGGTGGGCGACAACTTATCCGCCGCCCTGCGACATGCAGTGGTTGGAGCGGCTGTGGGGCTGGTCACGCTGCTCTTTTTGCTGCGCAGCGGCGAGGCCCTGATCCTGTCCGCCGTCATCATCGCCGCCGGTCTGGCCCTGCTGGCGCTGGAGGTCCAGGCCACGCGTGAGGCTTGGCTGAGGGTCGCGGTTGCGCTGGTGGGCGGCCTGTTCTTTCTGGCCTTCTTTAGCGTGCACTTCGGCGGTTTTCATGCCATCCACGCCTTGTTTCTCAACAGCTTTTTCCCGTTGGTGCCCGAGGCCGACCGCGATCCGTTCGCGGCCTTTCCCGTACTCATTGCGGCGGCCGGCAGCCAGTATCTGGTCATGGTGGTTGTGGCGTTGATCGTGCAGTGGGATGACTTCAGCCGGCCGCTGAATCCCGCTCAGGGGATGTTTACCCCCTACGTCACGGTGGTGAAACTACATCTGACCATTCTCGCCATTGGATTCCTGGAGGCCGGGGGGATGGCGCACTGGGTGAACTATCTGGTGCTGGCCGTGTACTTCATACCGCTGGGCGACCTCTGGCATGGCTTGCGTCCGGCGCGTGACAAGGCCACTGTCTCGCCGCCATGAACCGATGGATTCCCTTGTTGGGTCGCGACCAGCCCACCCCCGCCAGCCTGAGCACAGAGGGCGGCCTGCCGGTGCAGGTGCGTCGCAGTGACCGTGCGCGACGCATGCGCTTGACGGTCGATGCCCAGGGGCAGGCCACGGTGGTGTTACCGCGCCGCGCTACGCTGGCCCAGGCCCGGGCGTTTGTGCAGGCACAGTCAGCCTGGTTGGAACGGCACGCCGGCAAGGGGCGCCAAGCCGGGGCCTCGGCCCAGGCGCACATGCAGCCCGATGCACTGGGCCGGCCGACCCGCGTGTTGCTCCGGGGTGAATGGATCGATTTGCATTGGGGTGGCGAGGGCCCCTTGCCACTGGCAGCCAACGCCCGCACCCCGCAGTTGGCGGCACGACTACGCGAATTGGCGCGTGTGGATGCCCAGCAGGTCATCAATGCCCAGACCCACCGGCTTCCGCGTGTGCCGCAACGGCTGAGTATTCGTGATCAGGCCACCCGCTGGGGGAGCCTGTCCGGTCGCGGCACCCTGTCGCTGAACTGGCGGCTGATCATGGCGCCGCCCGATGTGCTGACCTATGTGGTCAACCACGAGCTGGCCCACCTGACGCATCCCAACCACAGCCCGGCATTTTGGGCCGAGGTGGAGCGCCTCATGCCCGGGCATGATAGCCATCGCCGCTGGCTGCGCCGCAACGGGGACCTGTTACGGCAGGTGCTACCGCCGGACTGATAGCATCCTGGTTCACTGACTGCTGCGGCCATCGACTGCAGCGGCGCTTTCACCGGGAGACACGTATGCAGGACTGGGCCTTATCCATCGCACTCGACAACCCAGCCGACGCCCGGCCGGTCCCGCTCAAGCCCGAGCCGCTGACAGCGGGTCAGGTCAGGCTCCGCATGGAGCGGTTCGCGCTAACCGCCAACAACATCACCTACGCGACCTTTGGGCGCGCCATGCGCTACTGGGATTTCTTTCCGGGTGCTGACGGGCGTGGCCGCTTGCCGGTTTGGGGTATCGCCACCGTCTGCGAATCCGAACACCCCGAGGTGCCCGCAGGCAGTCGCTGGTATGGCTACCTGCCCGCGGCCAGCCAGTGGGTGATGACACCGGGTGATGTCTCGGCGCGGGGCTGGACCGATGTGGCCGAGCATCGCCAACCGCTGCCGCCGGTCTACAACCGGTATTTGCCGGCCGAGCCGCAGCCGCTGGCCACAGAGCAGGCCCGAATGGTCTTGCAGCCGCTCTACATCACCGCCTTCCTGCTGGATCAGGTGGTGGCTGACCCCGTTCAGCCCTGGGCTGGCGCGCAGACTCTATCGACCAGCGCCTCCAGTAAAACCGCCATCGCCATGGCGCACTGCCTGGCCCAGCGTGATGACGTGACCCACATCGGGCTCACCTCGGCGCGTAACGTGGCGTTTGTCGAAGGGTTGGGCCTTTACGACCGTGTGGTTGCCTACGATGCCCTGACAGACCTGGATGCCGGGACACCCAGCGTGATTGTCGACTTTGCGGGTGATGCATCGCTCAACCGGCAACTGCACAGCCATCTCACTGGCGGCTTGCAGGCCAACATCCGCGTCGGCGGCGCTCACTGGATGGCCTCGGCCCCACCCAAAGACCTGCCGCCGCCCAAGCCCACGTTCTTCTTCGCCCCCGACCACGTCCTGCGCCTCAACAAAGCTTGGGGCCGCGAGACCTTCGAGGCCCGCTACGGCGCAGCCTGGCAAGCCTTCGCCACCTGGGCCGTCGGCGCCTTCTCATTTGAGGACCAACAAGGCGTTGACGCCGTCGACGCGACATACCAGCGGCTGATCAAGGGCGATGTGTCACCTCATGCGGCCATGACGCTGGTGCCAGCGGGCGAGTGAGCGGGGCGGCGGGGCCATCCGGAGTGCTCCGAATGACAGAAGTTGAGTGGGATGAGGGTTCTTGTAGAAACCGTGGTCTGGCCCGTTTTTCACGTTTCACTATTTCAAGCGCAGCGCGTGTCTTGATGCCGGTGGCCTGAGCAATGCCGCGTCGCCGTGATACCGAAAGCCTGGACCTGTTCGCCGACGCCCAGGCTCGATACGAAGACAAGCAGCTGCGCCACGCGCCACCGGACCAGCGGCGCTTCCCCACCAATCTGGGCGACTACCGCGTGGCGCAGCCGGTGGAGGCCGATCTGCTGGAATCCGCCTCACCGCTGCTGGTGACCGGCTACGCCGCACTGGATCGCTTCATCGTCTTCTGTGGCCAGGTGCGTGCGCAGCAGGTGCGCGTGCTGTTCGGGCACGAACCGTTCGTTCATGGCAGCCGCTCGTTCCGGCTCGACGGCCAGGATTTTCCGCGCGAAGTGGAGGCCTACTGGCTGGAGCAGCACATCTCGCTGATGCATTCGGCGGCGCTGATTCATGCCATCGAGCTGCTCGAAACCGGCCGCGTTCAGGCCCGGTTCGTGGGTGGCGGGCGGCGCATGCACGCGAAGATCTACGTCGGTGAGCGGGCGGCCAGTGTCGGATCAAGCAATTTCACCGATCCGGGCATGAGTTCGCAGTACGAGGCCAACGCCCGCTTCGAGCGGGCCGAGCAGCCCAAGCGATATGAGGAATTGCAGAGGCTGGCTGAGAGTTACTGGAGCCTGGGCCGAGACTACAACGCAGATCTGCTTGCGTTATTGCACAAGCTGTTGCGCTTCGTGAGCTGGCAGGAGGCATTGGCTCGGGCGGCAGCGGAACTGCTAGAGGGCGAGTGGGCGGCAGACTATCTGCGCGACGACTACCTCAGCGATGCCGACAGTCTCTGGCCGTCGCAGCGGCAGGGCATCGCACAGGCACTGGCGGTGGTTTCCAACCACGACAGCGTGCTGATCGCCGACGCCACCGGTGCCGGCAAGACCCGCATGGGGGCCTATCTGATTGGTGCACTTCGCGACCAGATCACGCGGCGCGGGCGCATGCGAAGTCGCGCCAACACGGTCATGGTATGCCCGCCAGCGGTGATGCAGAACTGGGAGCGGGAGAAGCGTGCCGCCAATATCGACATGGAAGTCTACTCCCATGGTGGCCTCAGCCATCAGTCCAGCCACGGGCATGAACTCAAGGTCGAGGCGCTGCGGCGCGCGCAAATCCTGTGTGTAGATGAGGGCCACAATTTCCTCAACCTGGCGACCAAGCGCACGCAGCTGTTGCTGCGCAACATGGCCGATCACGTGGTGATGCTGACCGCCACTCCGATCAATCGCAGCGTGACCGATTTACTGCGTATTGCCGACATGCTGGGCGCCGACAACCTGGAGCCGTCCACGCTGGAAGCCTTCGACAAGATGCTGGGTGCACGCCGGCTGTCGCGGACCTTGTCGGAGGAGGAGACGCGGTTACTCCGAGACGAGATTCGCAAGTTCACGGTGCGGCGCACCAAGGCGATGCTCAATACGCTGATTGAACGCGATCCAGACTGCTATCGGGATCAAGGCGGACGGCGCTGCCGGTTTCCGCGCCATCGGGCACGGGTCTACCGCCTGGACGAACCGCAATCCGATCGGGCCTTAGCGCTGCGGGTACGGGAACTGAGCAGCCAGTTGCACGGTGTGACCCATTTCGAGCGACCGATTGAGTTGCCGAAGGGCTTGAAGCGCCTCGGCGTGACCGAAGATCATTATCTGAACGGGCGCCTGCACGGGGCGTGCAAGTTGGTGCAGTACCTGATTCTTTCGTCGCTGCGCTCGTCGCGTGCGGCATTGATCGAACACATCGAGGGAACAGAGGCCGCGGTGTCTGCGTTCGGGCTCTCCGGCTTCCGAAAGAAGACGCCGGGAGGCAACATTCTGGCTCGGCTGGCCAAGCAGGCCGGAAAGCTGCCGAATAACAAGCTGAGCATCGCGTTGCCGGATTGGCTCAGCGATGCGCGGGCGCATCGGCGGGCCTGTGAACAGGATGCGGCGATCTATCGGGAAATCGCGGCGTGCTGCCGCGAGATGTCGGATGCGCGTGAGAAGCGTAAGGCCGCGCAATTGCTGGTGAACGTGCGCCATCATTCTCTGATTCTGGCGTTTGATTCGCGCCCGATCACGCTGGCCGTGATCCGCAAGTTACTCGGCAAGGTGCGCGGCTTCGAGACCTTGATGGGCTGGGGCGAAGCGGAGCGCGAACGCGCCGAACTAATGCAGCGCTTCGCGCCCGGTTCGGATGCGCGCAACGTGATCGGCCTGTGCTCCGACAGCCTTTCCGAAGGGGTCAACCTTCAGCGCGCCTCGGCGCTGGTCCACCTGGACATGCCGACGGTGGTTCGAATCGCCGAGCAGCGTGCGGGCCGCGTGGATCGCCTGGATACGGCACATGAGGAAATAGAGGTGTGGTGGCCTGATGACGCACCGGAGTTTGCGCTGGCAGCCGACGAGAAGTTCGTGCAGCGCTACGAAACCGTGGACAGTCTGCTTGGCGCGAACATGCCGTTGCCCGAGCACCTTCGCGATGAGACGCCGCGGGTCCGGGTCGAATCGATGATCGAGGAATACGAACAGGCAGCAACCCAGCCCTGGGATGGGCTGGATGATGCGTTTGCTCCGGCCCGCATGCTGATCAGCGGTGAATCGGCGCTGGTCGATGCACAAACCTATGCGCACTACCGGCACGTCAGTGAGCGCGTTATGTCACGCGTCAGCCTCGTGGGCGCAAAGCGCCCGTGGGCATTTTTCTGTATCACCGCCGGTGCGTTCGCCGCACCTCGATGGATTTTGCTGCCCAGCTACAACGCCGCCGCCGTGACGGAGCTGTTGGATGTCGCCAATGGATTACGAAAGCGGTTGGGGCCCGAGGTGGTGTCACTTTCCGATCACGAGGCCGGAGCCGAGGAGTTGCAGCGGTTCATCCGTCGCCTCGTGCTCGTGGAACGGGAGCTGCTGTCGCGCAAGAAGCAACGGGCTCTGGCGGAGATGGCGTGGTGCCTGAAGCACTTGCGGGCGCGTGCCGCTGAGCAGCAGCGACAACTGGCCGTGGACGTCGTGGATGCGCTGATTCGATTGCTTGATTCGCCGGCGCCGGACGCGCAGCCCGACTGGGACGAACTGGCAACCCGCTGGCTGGACTTGATTCGCCCGGTCTGGTTTTCACAACTCGAAGCGCCGCGTCGCACTCGCCCGCTTTTGTTGAAGGATCTGCGCGGCGCGCTGACGGAGCGAGCCGACTGGTTGGAGAGGGAAGTGATGCAGCATTTTGACGAGATCCCGGTGATGCAGGGGCTGGATCGGCGCATCCGTGCCTGCATCGTCGGCGTGCCAGGTGGCGACTCTTCGTAAACGCCACGCTGTGCTGTACGGCCGCAGTGTCCTGTTCAGTTACATGCGTCTTTCCACCAAACTGATCCCGCCCTTGCTATTGCACGAATGTCGTGTATCCGTTAATGTCGGAGCATGATCCAGTCATTCGGAGATCGGGCAACTGAAGATCTGTTCCACGGCAAGAACAGTGCCCGAGCACGGCGGATTCCAGCGAGCATCGTTGATGCCGCCCTGCTCAAGCTCGATCTGTTGAATGCTGCGGTATCCCTGAACGATTTGCGTTCACCTCCGGGTAATCGGCTTGAAGCACTTCGCGGCGATCTCGCAGGATTTCACAGCATCCGCATTAACGCACAGTGGCGCATCGTGTTTCGGTGGCTCGGATCGAACTGTAGCGAAGTCCGAATCGCTGATTATCATTGATGTTGAGAGGTCAATCATGATTCCTTCAAACCGCCAAGCAACCCATCCTGGAGTGATTTTGCTCAAGGAATTTCTGGAGCCAATGGGGCAGACGCAACGCGCTTTGGCAGATCACCTCGGCATCCCCATACAGCGCATCAATCAAATTGTTCGTGGGAAACGCGGGGTTACTCCAGAAACGGCGTGGCTGCTGTCGGAAGCACTGAACACATCCCCGGAGTTCTGGCTGAACCTTCAGGCTAACCACGATCTATCGGCCACACGGCCATCCCAGCATATCCAGCCACTCGAAAAAGTAGCCGTATAACAACTCATTGCAGCCTGCCCAGCTTCGCTGGGCAGGCCGAATTCGGACGTTATGTTTCCTATTTATTTAAGGAAATCAGCAGGAATCGAGCGCACTGCGGTCCTTTCGTCAGCCTTTGTTGTGCTTTCGCGCTACTTCTTGCCCGATTCTCAACTACTCCAGAGCCGATCCCGGCGGACCCAGCGTAAGCTCCCCCGAATCAACGACAGTTCAAGCGTAGAGTTTCCGGCGCCATCCCGGACAACGGATCAGGCCGCCGATTCTCCCGACACGCGATATCCGCTTTTCTTCAGGTGTACGGCCAGGATCGAGATTGCCGCCGGGGTGATGCCGGGCAGGCGTGAGGCGCGGCCGAGGGTGTCGGGGCGGGCTTCGTTGAGGCGTTGCTGGACTTCGATGGACAGGCCGTGGACTTGTGCGTAGTCGAGGTCATCCGGTAACGGCGTGTGGTCGAGTTCCCGCTGGCGGTTGATTTGGCTTTCCTGCCGGTCGATGTAGCCGGCGTATTTGGCCTGGATTTCGACCTGTTCGGCGACATCTTCTGCAGCGTTGCCGTCACCGATGCATTCGGCGATGCCTGCGTGGGTGATTTCCGGGCGGCGTAGCAGTTCCAGCGCGTGGACCCCCTGGGTGAGCGACCAGTCGGCAGGGGCGGCGTCGGGACGCACCAGCGTGGTGGCCAGACGCCGGTGTTCTGTTTCGATGGCTGCGCGCTTGGCGTCGAAGTGTTGCCAGCGGTTGTCGTCGACCAAGCCTAGCTCGCGGCCGGTTGGGGTCAGGCGCAGGTCGGCGTTGTCTTCACGCAGCAGCAGCCGATGCTCGGCGCGGGAGGTGAACATGCGGTAGGGCTCCAGCACGCCGCGGGTCACCAGGTCGTCCACCAGCACGCCGATGTAGGCCTCACTGCGGGTCGGCACCCAGGGCGCTTGGTCCGCCACGGCACGGGCGGCGTTGAGGCCGGCGAGCAAACCCTGGGCAGCGGCTTCTTCGTAGCCGGTCGTGCCGTTGATCTGGCCGGCGAAATACAGGCCGGGCACATGTTTGGTCTCCAGTGTGGCCTTGAGCTCGCGCGGGTCGAAGTAATCGTATTCGATGGCGTAGCCGGGGCGGGTGATATGCGCCTGTTCGAAGCCTTCGATGGAATGCACCAGCGCCACCTGCACGTCATAAGGCAGGCTGGTGGAGATGCCGTTGGGGTAGATCTCCGTCGTGTTGAGGCCTTCCGGCTCGATGAAGATCTGGTGCGAATCCTTGTCGGAAAAACGCACAACCTTGTCTTCCACCGAGGGGCAGTAGCGCGGGCCCACACCCTCGATTCGGCCGGCATACATGGGCGAGCGGTCGAGGCCGCCACGGATGATGTCGTGGGTTTGGGCGTTGGTCCGGGTGATGTGGCAATGAACCTGGCGCGGGTGCTGGTCGCGGCTGCCGAGGAATGAGAACACCGGACGCGGGTCATCACCCGGCTGTTCTTGCAGACGTGAGTAATCGATGCTGCGACCGTCAATGCGCGGCGGCGTGCCGGTTTTGAGACGGCCGACGGTGAACGGCAGTTCGCGCAGCTTGGCGGCCAGACGGTTGGACGGCGCATCGCCGGCGCGGCCGCCTTCGGATTGCTGCTCGCCGACATGAATCTTGCCGGCCAGGAAGGTGCCGACCGTGAGCACCACGGCGCGGGCATGAAAACGCAGCCCGCCTTCGGTCTCGACACCGGCGACATGCTCTCCCTCGAAGAGCAAATCGGCGACCGGCTGCTGGAACAGCGACAGGTTCTCCTGCCGCTCGAGCGCCTCGCGCACGAAGTAGCGGTAGAGCATGCGGTCGGCCTGGGCGCGGGTGGCGCGCACGGCCGGGCCCTTGCGGGCATTGAGACGGCGGAAGTGGATACCTGCGGCGTCGGCGGCGCGGGCCATGACGCCGCCCAGCGCATCGATCTCCTTCACCAAGTGGCCCTTACCGATGCCGCCGATGGCCGGGTTGCAGCTCATCTGGCCGAGGCTGTCGATGCTGTGGGTCACCAGCAGCGTGCGTCGACCCATGCGTGCGGCGGCCAGCGCGGCCTCGGTGCCGGCGTGGCCGCCACCAACAACGATGACATCGAATGCCGTGTTCACGAGTCGATCTCCAGGGAACCCATGTCCAGCAAGACCATGAGCGCGGCCCATTGTTCATTCTCGATGCCGTTGATCCACAGGCGGCCTTGCTTGTACTCGAGATTCACGGCGATCTGGTCATCTGGCGTGCGCTGCAGAATGTTGTCTTCGATCAGGCCGGGCATCTGGGCGGAGGCCAGGTCCGGACGGTCGCTCATGTCCATCCACTGTCGGGCCAGGGGTTCGTCGACCACGATATCGGCCTCACCCTCCAGGCGGCGTAGCAGCTTGCCCAACGTGAGTCGGCCGTCGACGGCGCCAGGCAGAACCTGCAGCTTGCCGTCGGCGGCCGCCACGCCGCGGTCGGTGACCAGGCGCAGGTCGTTAAAGGTGATTTCCGGGCCTGGGTGCAGCAGCGCCGGGCCGTACTGCATCAGCAGGCCGGCAATCGCCAACCGGGCCTCGGGCGAGGGCGCTTCGCCGCGAATCACCGGCCGCAGGGCATTGCGAATACGCACCAACGTGGCGGCGTCGAGGCGATCGAAGCGAATATTGCCGCGGCTGGCGCCCACGGTTTGTTGTGGGGTGGCCAGCCGGTCGAGCGTGAGGTTCAGGTCGCCCGAAATCAGCCCGTCACGCAGTCGCGTGGAGGCGCCCAGGCGCAGGGCATCGAGCGCGTAGCGGGCGTCTTCTTCCGGGGCCAGAAAGCGGATGCGATCCAGCTGGCCGGACCAATCGCCCAGCAGCAACTCGCCTTCGCGCGAGCCGCTGAAATCTACGCTAATGCCCTTGAGTAAGGCTTGCCGGCCCTGCTGGCCGGTGGCTTCCAGGCGCGGCATTTCAAAATGGGTGGTCAGGTCGCTGGCACCCCGATGGTCAATCACGCCTAGCAGGCCCTCTGAGGCCAAGCTGAACTGTTCGCTGTCGGCTTGCAGGGTTTGCCCTGATGCCGGCATTTCCAGGCGCGTGCTGCTGCTGCCGGTCAGATACACCTTGGTGAAGGCCTTGAGCGGTGGCAGGCCGGGTTCGATGCGGCCGGCACGGAACAGCGGTGCGGGGTCGATGGTGGACTGGATCACCCCGCCCAGCAGGCGGTTCTGGCCACCCAAGGCCTCGGTGGCGCCAAACGGGATTGGGCCGTGGGTGAGCTGGGTCTGCATCTGCAGCACCGGGCAGGGCGGGGTGTCACAAAGACTGGGTGTGAGCGACAGCTCGACATGCGCGGTGGAAGAGAACCAGCCCCGGTGGTAGCGCTCCGAGCGAACCTGAAACGCCCAGTCGGGAATCCACTGCTCCAGGCCTTCGTAATACGCATCCGCCATCACGCCACCGAAGTACACGGGCGACACGCCCAGCAGGGCGAAGAGGACGGCAATGCCGAGTGCAATGGTGGCGCGCATAAGACGGTTGTCGGCGGGGCAGTCCTGAATTATACGGTGCGCATCGCTTCACCGAAGCGCCCTTCGGTTTTCTGGCCTGCCTGTTAGCATCGGGACAATGAGTAAGGAGACTCTGGACAATCAGGACATCTCGCTACGGGTGGGCTGGCGCGAATGGGTTGGCCTGCCTGAACTGGGCATCGCCCATATCAAGGCCAAGGTCGATACCGGCGCGCGCACATCGGCCCTGCATGCGTTCTCGGTCGAGATTCTCGACGGGGATGATGGACGCTACGCACGGTTTGGCGTGCATCCTCAGCAGGACTCGGATCGCGAGTGCTGGTGCCAGGCCCCGGTCATCGACGAGCGCGTGGTCACCGATTCCGGTGGGCATCGCGAAAATCGCCCCGTGATTCTGACCCCGGTGCGCGTCGGTCAGCTGGTCTGGCCCATCGAAATGACGCTGACGGACCGGGATACGATGTTGTTCCGCATGTTGTTGGGCCGCACGGCGCTGCGTGGCCGCGCCCTGGTCGATCCTGCGGCCTCCTATCTCAGCGCACCCCCACCCGAGGAGACGCCGACTTGAAGATCGTCATTCTGTCCCGCAACCCCAAGCTGTATTCGACCCGGAAGATGGTGGAGGCCGGCCGGGCGCGCGGCCACGATGTGCGGGTGATCGACCCGCTGCGCTGCTACATGAAGATCGTGTCGCACTCGCCGGAGATCCACTACAAGGGCGAGAAGGTCGAAAACGTTGATGCCGTGATCCCGCGCATCGGCGCGTCGATCACGTTCTACGGTACGGCCGTGCTGCGGCAGTTCGAGATCATGGGCACCTACCCGGTGAACGAGTCCGTGGCGATTACGCGTGCCCGCGACAAGCTGCGTGCCCATCAGCTGCTGGCACGGCGCGGTATCGGCATGCCGGTGACCGGTTTTGCGCATTCGCCGGATGACACCGAAGACCTGATGAACATCGTTGGCGGTGCGCCGATGGTGATCAAGCTGCTGGAAGGCACCCAGGGCGTGGGCGTGGTGCTGACCGAAACCGAAAAGGCAGCCGAGAGTGTGATCGACGCCTTTCGTGGGCTGAACGTTTATTTCCTGGCCCAGGAGTTCATCAAGGAGGCGGGCGGTTCGGATATTCGATGCCTGGTCATCGGCGACAAGGTGGTCGCGTCGATGAAACGTCAGGGCAAGGAAGGCGAGTTCCGCTCCAATCTGCATCGTGGCGGCTCGGCGACGTCTATCCGGATCACGCCGGAAGAGCGGTCCACCGCCGTTCGTGCGGCCAAGATCATGGGGCTGAACGTGGCGGGCGTGGACATCCTGCGCTCCAATCACGGGCCGGTGGTGATGGAGGTGAACTCCTCGCCGGGTCTGGAAGGTATCGAAACCACCACCGGCAAGGACATCGCTGGCCAGATCATCGAATTCATCGAGAAAAACCATAAGCCGGGCAAGACGCGCACGCGGGGTGCCGGCTAGATGTCGCAATGGCTGTTGAGAGGCTTTGACCTTGGCTGAACGCCGAGCGCTGCTGCTGCTCAATCCCAATGCGCGCAACGGTGACCAGGATGTCGACGCAGCGCTGCAGCGGTTGCGCGACGCCGGGCTTACACTCATCGAGCTGGACCCCGATGGGCCCGACGATGTGCCGTCCTGCATTCGCCGCCATGCCTATGATGCAGAGCTGCTCATCGCTGGCGGCGGCGACGGCACGATGAATTCGGTGGCCGAAGCCCTCATGGATACGGATCTGACGCTGGGCGTGCTCCCGCTGGGGACGGCCAACGACCTGGCCCGCAGCCTCGGCATTCCGGACGATTTGGAAGCCGCCGCAGCCATTATTGCCGAGGGCCGGACCGTTCGGATCGATGTGAGCGAGGTCAACGGGCGTCCGTTCTTCAATGTTGCGCATGTCGGGATTGCCGCCGAGATTCCGCGCAACACCAGCCAGGTGGAGAAGCGCTACTTCGGCCCCCTGAGCTATCTGCTCGCGGCTATCCGCACCTGGCGCAGCCATCGCAGCTTTAACGCCAGGGTTCAGTTGGATGGCCGGCCGCAGCGGCTGCGCTGCACCCAGTTGTCGGTGGGCAACGGCCGGCATTTCGGTGGCGGCATGGTGATTGACGCCGATGCCCGTCTCGACAGTGGTCAGCTGGTGTTATCGAGCTGGAAGCTGCGTTCGTTTTGGCGGCTGGTGCTGATTGGTCTGGCCATGCGACGCGGGCAGCACCGCTACTTTAGCGAGGTCTTGCAGGCCTCGGCATCGGCGATAGAAATCGACACCGACGTCCCGCTCCGGCTCACCGCCGACGGCGAGGAGTTTGGTCATACGCCGGCGACGTTCCGGTTACATCCGGCGCGGGTTGCGGTCAGAGTGGCTCAGGATGATGCAGGAGCAGCACATGTTGATGGATGAACGTCTGGTGGCCCTGAATACGGTGTTGGGTCACTGCAGAGAGTTGGCCGAGCTGTATGGCGGTGATCGCATGGCCGTGGATGCGCAGAGCAAGGCGCTGTTTGACGATTGCGCTCGGGCGCATGACCGCTTTGCCGATGAACTGGCAACCGAAATTCGTCGCCAGGGCGACCTGCCGGCCGAAGAAGACCCCGAACGGCTGGGTGTCGAGCGGCTGGTGGCCGACGTGAAGAGCTTCTTCTCGCCGCGCCGCGAAGCGTCGCTGGCCGAGACCTTCGCGGAGATTGAATCCCGGCTGGATCAGGCCTTGGGTGCGGCGCGGGCCCAGGTGGATGCGCCGATGGACCAGCTATTGGCCCAGCACCAGGCCGCGGTGCGGCGGCATCTGGACGCGCTGAAGCAGATTGGTGACGAGCAGGGCGCGAATGACTGATTTGCTGGAGATTCACGACCAGCAGATTGCCCCCGGCGAGAGCCGGACCGTCGACCTGCCGGTGGCCCAGCTTTATACCGACGCACCCATGACCATGCCCGTGCGGGTGCTGCGCGGGCGCAAGCCGGGACCAACGCTGTTTCTCTCGGCGGCCATTCATGGCGATGAGCTTAACGGCGTGGAGATCATCCGCCGCGTGCTGCGCCTGCCGGGGTTGAAGTCGCTACGCGGTACGCTGCTGGCAGTGCCGGTGGTCAATGTGCATGGTTTTCTGCGGCATTCGCGCTACCTGCCCGACCGTCGTGATCTGAACCGCAGCTTTCCCGGCAGTGAGACCGGCTCGGTTGCGGCGCGGCTGGCGCATCTGTTTCTGGAAGAGGTTGTAGCCCGCTCCGATGTGGGGATCGACCTGCACACCGGCGCCATCCACCGCCCGAACTATCCGCAGATTCGGGCCAACCTCTCCAATCCCGAAACCGCCAATCTGGCGCGGGCCTTTGGCGCGCCGTTGATTCTCGACTCGCCGCCGGTGGAAGGCACGCTGCGCGACTACACCACGCAACGGGACATCCCGGTGCTGCTGTACGAGTCCGGCGAGGCCTTGCGCTTTGATGAGACGGCCATTCGCATCGGCGTGGCCGGGGTGCGCAGTGTCATGCGTGAACTGGGCATGCTGCCGCCCTCGCGGTCGCCGCGCCGGCGGGCGCAGAAGCAGCCCATCGTCGCCGACAGCAGCCACTGGGTGCGCGCGCCACGCTCCGGCGTGTTGCGCACACTGGTTCCGTTGGGCGCCTGGGTGGAGCCCGGTCAGGCACTGGCTGTGGTGGCCGATCCTTTCGGTGAGAGCGAAACCACGCTGAATGCGCCGCGCCCCGGCGTGGTCATTGGTCGGCTGTGCCTGCCGTTGGTCCACGAGGGTGATGCGGTCATGCATGTCGCGCGGATTAACGGTGCGCGCGAGGGCGAGCCGCTGTCGGGGTCTGTGGCCGAGATGGAAGGCCTGCCGCCGGAGCCGCGAATCGTCTGATTCGATGGGCGGCGTCAGCCGGCCCTTCATGCAGGTTTGATGGACAACCCCTGCAAAGGCCGGGGTCGGCGGTGATATACTCCCGCGTCGCTCGACACGCCGCGCGATCGCTGTGTGCGGGGCAACTCTTGATTCTGCGTCTTTGACGCCGCCACGGTCCGCCAGCCAGTCATGCGCCGAACTCACTTTGCGCGCGGGCTAGGCCGACACACGCCGGGAAAACACGTGACACGACACTTCAAACTCAAGAAAGGGTTGGATCTTCCCATCGACGGGGCACCTGAGCAGGTGATCCATGACGGGCCCGAGATCCAGCGCGTCGCCGTGATTGGCCATGACTACGTCGGGATGAAGCCGACGATGCTCGTGACCGAAGGCGAGACCGTCGCCTGCGGACAGCCGCTGTTCGAGGACAAGAAAAATCCAGGCGTGCTGTTCACCGCGCCTGCCGGCGGGGTGGTTGAGGCCATCAACCGCGGCAACAAGCGTGTGCTGCAGTCGGTGGTGATTCGCATCGAAGGCAATGATGCCGTCGAGTTCAATGCGTATTCCGCGGCTGAGCTGGGGACGCTGGAAGGTGACGCCGTGCGTGACCAGCTGGTGCAGTCCGGGCTTTGGACGGCGTTTCGCACGCGGCCGTACAGCAAGTCGCCAGCCGTTGGCTCGTCGCCACGTTCGATTTTTGTTACCGCCATGGATTCCAATCCGCTGGCGGCTGACCCGGCAGTCATCATTGCCGAGCAGTCCGAAGCCTTTAATAACGGCTTGGCCGTGCTCAAGCGCCTGACGGATGGCCCGGTCTTCGTCTGCCAGCGTCCTGGCGTGACGCTGCCGCATTCCGACGATGCGCAGGTGCAGACCGCGACCTTTGAAGGGCCGCATCCGTCCGGATTGCCGGGCACGCATATTCACTACTTGGACCCGGCGGGTGTTGGCCGCACGGTCTGGCATGTGGGCTACCAGGATGTCATTGCCATCGGCAAGCTGTTCACCGAGGGGCGTCTATACACCGATCGCGTCGTGGCCATTGCCGGCCCACCGGTTGCCAAGCCGCGTCTGATTCGCACGCGCCTGGGTGCCTGCGTCGAAGCCATCATCGAACCGGAAACCATCGAGGATGTGGACTGCCGCCCGATTAGTGGCTCCGTCTGGAATGGTCGCCGGGCCAGCGGCTGGGCCGCCTATCTGGGGCGCTTCCATACGCAGATCACCTTTGTGGCCGAGGCCCGCAAGCGCCAGCTGTTCGGCTGGGTGCGCCCGGGTGGCGACAAGTTCTCGGTAATGAACGTGTTCTTCTCGGCGCTGCAGCGCGGTTCGCGGCGTTTCGCGTTTTCCACCGCCGAGAACGGCAGCCCGCGCGCCATGGTGCCGATTGGCAACTACGAGAAGGTGATGCCGCTGGATGTGCTGGCCACCCAGCTGCTGCGCGCCATTGTCGTGCGCGACACCGATTCGGCCCAGCAACTCGGCTGCCTGGAGCTGGACGAGGAGGATCTGGCGCTTTGCTCGTTCGTCTGCGTCGGCAAGTACGACTTTGGTCCGCATCTGCGGGCCAGCCTGGAACAGATTGAGGTGGAAGGCTGATGCGCGAGTTTCTGGACAAGATGCACCCGCTCTTTGCCAAGGGCGGGAAGTTCGAGAAGTACTACGCCGTCTACGAGATGGTGGACACGTTCTTCTACTCGCCGGGTGATCTCACCCGGGGCGCGCCGCACGTCAAGGACGGCATCGACCTGAAGCGGGTGATGATCTACGTGTGGTTGGCCGTGCTGCCCTGCGCCGCCTTCGGTGCCTGGAACATTGGCTACCAGGCCAACACCGCCATGGCCAATCTGGGCGTGGAAACCATCCCCGGCTGGCGCGGTTCGTTGATCCACCTGTTTGCCGGCACCGATCCGACGAGCCTGTGGGACAACTTCTGGCACGGGCTTTGGTATTTCCTGCCGATCTACATCGTGACGTTCGTGTCCGGTGGTGTCTGCGAGGTGATCTTCGCGGCGATCCGCAACCACGAGGTTAACGAGGGCTTCTTCGTCACCTCGATTCTGTACGCCTTGATCCTGCCGGCGACAACGCCGCTGTGGATGGTGTCACTGGGCATTATTTTCGGTGTGGTGATCGGCAAGGAAGTCTTTGGCGGCACCGGCAAGAACTTCCTGAACCCGGCGCTGACCGGACGCGCGTTCCTGTATTTCGCCTATCCCGCTGCGCTGTCGGGTGATGCGGTCTGGACGGCGGTGGATGGTTTCTCCGGCGCCACGCCGCTGGGCCTGGCGGCCACGGGTGGTCTGGAAGCCCTGGCAGCCAACGGGATTACCTGGATGGATGCCTTCATCGGCACGATCCAGGGTTCGGTGGGCTCGACCTCGGCGCTGCTGTGCATCGTCGGTGGCGGGTTCCTGATGCTGACCGGCGTGGCCAACTGGCGGATTCCCGCCGGTGTTGCGGTGGGTATGGTGCTGACCGCCTGGCTGTTCAATGCCATCGGTGGCGAGAACCCGATGATGGCCGTCACTCCGGCCTGGCACTTCGTGCTCGGTGGTATGGCCTTCGGCATGTTCTTCATGGCCACCGATCCCGTGTCGGCATCGCATACCAACACCGGCCGCTGGATTTTCGGTGCGCTCATCGGTTTCATGACCGTGCTGATTCGTGTGGTCAACCCGGCGTTCCCGGAAGGCATCATGCTCGCCATCCTGTTCGCCAACATCTTCGCGCCACTGATCGACTATGGCGTTATGCAGGCCAACATCCGTCGCCGGCTTCGCCGCACGGCTGTGGCCGACGCCGCCTGAGGACCCAGCAATGCCCGGTTTGATGCAACAAGGTAAGGACAGCACCGTCGGCACGATTGTGGTCGCGCTGGCCGTGTGTCTGGTCTGTTCCGTGATCGTGTCGTTTGCAGCGGTGACGCTGCGGCCGATTCAGGACACGAACAAGACGCAGGATTTCAAGCGCAACATCCTGTCGGTGGTCGGCATGCTGGATCCGTCACGGCCGATCGATGAGCAGTTCTCGGCTTTCGAGACGCGGGTGATCAACTTCGACACCGGCGAGTACGCCCCGGAGATGAACACCGAGGAGTTCGACCAACGCAAGTCCTCTAAGGATCCGGAGCTGTCGATCAACCTGACGGCCGAGCAGGACATGGCCGACATCAAGCGTCGTGAGAACTACGGTCAGGTCTTCCTGGTCCGCAACGACGACGATTCGATCCGGTTCATGGTGCTGCCGGTGCGTGGCTACGGCCTTTGGTCGACCCTTTACGGGTTCCTGGCGCTGGAAGGAGACGGCAAGACCATCGTCGGCCTGTCGTTCTACGAGCATGCCGAAACCCCGGGGCTGGGCGGTGAAGTCGACAATCCCAAGTGGAAGGCGCAGTGGCGCGGCAAGCTGGCCTACGGGCCCGAGTGGGAGCCGCGAGCCACCGTGGTCAAGGGTGCGGTTGACCCCACCAGCGAGAACGCCAAGTACCAGGTCGACGGCCTGTCGGGCGCCACGCTGACCAGTCGCGGTGTCGCCAATCTCGTTCAGTTCTGGCTGTCGGAAGACGGCTACAAGCCCTTCATCCAGCGCGTCGCAGACGCTTGAGGTCACATCATGGCTGAAGAATCTCCGAAAAAAGCTCTTCTCGATCCGCTGCTGGATAACAACCCGATTGCGCTGCAGATTCTTGGAATCTGCTCTGCGCTGGCGGTGACCAGCAATCTGGTGACCTCTCTGATCATGTGCCTGGCCCTGACCAGCGTCGTGGCCTGTTCCAACGCCTCGATCAGCATGATTCGCAATCAGATCCCGTCGTCGATCCGCATTATCGTGCAGATGACGATCATCGCCTCGTTGGTAATCGTGGTGGATCAGATTCTCAAGGCCTATGCCTTCGAGATCAGCAAGCAGCTGTCGGTGTTTGTTGGACTGATCATTACCAACTGCATCGTCATGGGCCGCGCCGAAGCCTTTGCCATGAAGAACCCGCCAGGCGTGTCCTTCCTGGATGGTCTGGGGAACGGGCTGGGTTACTCGTTGATCCTGATCGTGGTCGGCACCATTCGCGAGCTGTTCGGTTCCGGCTCGCTGCTGGGCTACCAGATTCTTCCGCTGGCCACTGAAGGTGGCTGGTACGAGGCCAACGGCATGATGCTGTTGCCGCCCAGCGCGTTTTTCATTATTGGCATCTTCATCTGGATTCTGCGGAGCAAGAAGACCGAGCAGGTCGAGCACCCGGATTATCAGATTCATGAAGTTCACCGCACGGAGGTCGTGTGATGACCGACCTGATCAACATTTTCATCAAGGCGGTTTTCGTCGAGAACCTCGCACTGTCCTTCTTCTTGGGCATGTGCACCTTCCTGGCCGTGTCCAAGAAGATCTCGACGGCGATTGGTCTGGGTGCCGCCGTGGTCGCGGTGCAGACGATTACCGTGCCGCTGAACAACCTGATCTATCAGTTCCTGCTCAAGGAAGGCGCATTGGCCTGGGCGGGTCTGCCGGAGGTGGATCTGTCGTTCCTGGGCCTGATCAGCTACATCGGCGTGATTGCGGCCTCGGTGCAGATTCTGGAGATGACGCTCGATAAGTTCGTGCCGGCGCTTTACAACGCCCTCGGGATCTTCCTCCCGTTGATTACAGTGAACTGCGCCATTCTGGGCGGCAGCCTGTTCATGGTGGAACGCGACTACAACTTCGCCGAGTCTGTGACCTACGGGCTGGGTTCTGGTGTCGGTTGGGCATTGGCCATCACGGCGCTGGCCGGCGTGCGCGAAAAGCTGAAGTACTCCGATGTACCGGATGGCCTGCAGGGCCTGGGCATCACGTTCATTACCACGGGTCTGATGGCGCTGGGTTTCATGGCGTTCTCGGGCATCCAGCTTTAAGCGCCATCACGCAACAATCGCGGGCGGGTCGATAAGGCCGGTTCGCCGCAGGTAGAGGTAACACCATGGTTGAAATCGGACTCGGAGTCGGACTGTTCACCGCCGTCGTGCTGTTCCTGGTGATGGTGATTCTGTTCGCCAAGTCGAAGCTCGTCGCATCGGGCACGGTCAATATCGAGATCAATGGCGAGAAGACCGTTCAGGCCCCGGTGGGCGGCAAGTTGCTGGGCGCGCTGGCAGACAATCAGCTGTTCGTCGGCTCGGCCTGTGGCGGCGGTGGCACCTGCGCGCAGTGCCGCGTGAAGGTGATGGAAGGTGGCGGCTCGATCCTGCCGACCGAGGAATCGCACATCACCAAGCGTGAGGCCCGCGACGGTGATCGCCTGTCCTGCCAGGTGACCGTTAAGCAGGACATGAAGATCCAGGTCCCGGACGAGGTGTTCGGGGTCAAGCAGTGGCGGGCCAAGGTCCGGTCCAACCACAACGTGGCCACGTTCATTAAGGAACTGGTGCTGGAGCTGCCGGAAGGCGAGAACGTCGACTTCCGCGCCGGTGGTTACATCCAGATCGAAGCCCCGCCGCACACGGTGCATTACAAGGACTTCGAGGTGGAAGAGCGTTTCCACGAAGACTGGGATCGCTTTAACCAGTGGCAGTACACCTCAACGGTGAAGGAGCCGGTGATTCGCGCGTATTCCATGGCGAACTACCCGGAAGAGCGCGGCATCATCATGCTCAACGTGCGTATCGCTTCGCCGCCTCCGGGCAAGGATTACCCGCCGGGCCAGATGAGTTCGTACATCTTCAGCCTCAAGCCAGGCGATGAGGTGACGATCTCCGGTCCATTCGGTGAATTCTTCGCTCGCGAGACCGAGAACGAAATGGTCTTCGTCGGTGGCGGTGCCGGTATGGCGCCCATGCGCAGCCATATCTTTGACCAGCTCAAGCGTCTTGGCAGCAACCGCAAGATGAGCTTCTGGTACGGCGCCCGCTCCAAGCGCGAGATGTTCTACGTCGATCATTTCGACAAGCTGGCCGAAGAGAACGATAACTTCGAATGGCATGTGGCCCTGTCCGACCCCAAACCGGAAGACAACTGGGAGGGTTACACCGGGTTCATCCATCAGGTCCTGCACGACAACTACCTGAAGGATCACCCGGCGCCGGAAGATTGCGAGTACTACCTCTGCGGACCACCGATGATGAATGCTGCGGTCATCGACATGCTGGAGAACCTCGGTGTCGAGCGTTCGAACATCATGTTGGACGATTTCGGCGGTTAGTACGGAACGTCCATACTCAGGGCTGTCCGAACCGTTACAGTCCTCCGAATTCAGGCAGGAGCAAGCTTCATGGCAATGTTTATCGTCACTTTCGTGATCATGTCGGCCGTCGTCGCCGCCATGTCGGTTGGCGTGATGGCCAAGCGCGACCCCATCAAGGGCTCCTGCGGCGGTCTGAACAAGATCGACGGCATCGACTGCGCCTGCAAGACCAAGTGTGAGGCCGAGTTCAGCGCGCCGGCCCACGATGCATCACGGGCCTATCGGGCTTAGACTGCGAATATCGGACCACGACGAGGCAAGGGGAGGCGGATGCTGCACTCGATCAAGGCCAAGGACTACATGACGGCGAATCTGGTGACCCTGTCACCCGATACCAGCGTCATGGAAGCCATCCGCATTCTCCTGGACAAGGGGATTTCGGGCGCACCGGTTGTCGACAAAATGGGTCGTCTGGTTGGCCT
The DNA here is from genome assembly GCF_003151135.1 of Abyssibacter profundi. Lineage (NCBI taxonomy): Bacteria > Pseudomonadati > Pseudomonadota > Gammaproteobacteria > Chromatiales > Oceanococcaceae > Abyssibacter > Abyssibacter profundi. Next base: position 313,765 of record NZ_QEQK01000001.1, on the reverse strand, counting down.
GTTGTCTGAGAAAGACTGCATGCGCGTGGCAACGCACGCCGGGTACTACGGCGAGGCTGGCGGCAAGGTGTCGGAGTTTATGAGCCCTGACGTCATCACCGTGGAAGGCGACACCAGCGTCATCGAGATCGCCAAGATGTTCATGGAAAAGCCGTTCAAACGGTATCCGGTGATGGATGACAACCGTCTCATCGGTTCCATCTCCCGCCGTGACGTGCTGAAGGCGATTCTCGCGATTCACGAGCACGTCTGGTAGCCCGCACGTCCGCGGCCTGCGTGCGCAATCATGGGCTCACGCGTGCCGCATGCCTGCCGATGTTCGGCAGCGCACTCCCCGGTGGCGGTTTGAACCAGTTCAGCTGATGGATTCTTCGTGAAGCGCGGCTCTGTTTTGCTCTGCGCCGTACTGGGTGGCGGCTTGCTGCTTTGGTGGTGGTGGCCCGAGCCTCAGCCCGAGCAAGTGCCGACAGCGCCGGCAGTGACTGCCGCGCCCCCGACTGCGCCGATGGCTCCCCCCGCCAAGCTGCTGGCGCATTCACCCAATGGATCTGATCCGCAGCTGGGGAATCAGCTGCCTGCGAAGCGGGACCGTGTCGCGGATATTCCCGAATCGGTTGCTGGCGACCCTTTGCCGGACACCTACCTGCGCATGCAGCAAACCTTCGCGCGTTACCGGCTGAATCCCGAGCTTTGCGCGGACTGGCTGCCGCGGCTGGAGGGTCTGACCCGGACGCTCACCGAAGGCTCACGGCCCTGGCATCAGTCGCTGCGCCGACAGGCCGAATGCCTCGTCATGCTGGGCCGCCCGGCGGATGCCGAGCGGGCGCTGCATCAGGCGCGTGCCCGCCACCCGGATGATGCAGCGCTGCAAACGACGCTGGCACGCGTGCTGTTCCTGCAGCAGGATGCCGAGGGCGCGTGGCTGGCGCTGTCGCCGCTGCTCGATACGGTGATGGACGCCGATACCCTGGATCTGCTCGCGCAGATCGAAACGCTGCGCGCCACTGACGAGCGCTTCCAGCTTGATCCGGCCGACAACCGCAGACGCCTGCAACGTGCCGAGTCCGCCCTGCGCCGCCTGGTGGCCGAGCAAACGGGCGAAGCGCGGGTCCGGGCTCAATTGCGCCTGGCCGAGAACCTGTCACTGCAAGGGCAAGCCCAATCGGCGCTGACGGCCGTCCAAGACGCGCAGCGTGCCTACGATGAACTGCAAATGGGCGGTGAGGATGTCGCGCCCATGCAGGCGGCGTTGATGTTCGCGCTGGGCGAAACCCATTACCTGGCCGGCGATGTGGATGTCGGGCTGGCGTACATGCAGCAAGCCATTCTGAGTACCGCCGATGCCCAGGAACGTCAGACACTGGAGCAACGGCTGCGCAGCATCGACACCCGCGCCGAGCAGGTGCTCGGTGGCTGATGCCCGCGCAGAGCGTGACCGCGCATGAGGCCATCGACCGCCGGAGCCGATGATCAGCGTCCACCCGAGCCCGGTGAATGGCGTGCCGTGGTGCGGCTCGCGCCTTATCTGCTGACATTTCGTGGCCGTGTTTTGCTGGCCACCCTGTGCCTGATCGCGGCCAAGGCAGCAACGGTGGCCTTGCCCGTCGTACTCAAACACATCGTCGATGCACTGGATGTCGCGGAGCAGACCGTCATCGTGTTGCCGTTGGCCCTGTTGTTGGCATACGGCGCGTTACGCTTTGCCACCGTGGCGTTTGGTGAGTTGCGCGATGTGGTCTTTGGCCGGGTGACCGAGCGCGCGATGAGCCGCGTGGCGCTGGAGGTTTTTGATCACCTCAATCGGCTGGATCTGGGCTTTCATCTGGCGCGGCGCACGGGCGGATTGTCGCGGGACATCGAGCGTGGCGTCGCGGGCATCCGGTTCCTGCTGCGGTTCATGGCATTCAACATCGTGCCCACGCTGATCGAGATCGGCCTGGTCGCCGGCATTCTGCTGGTGGGCTACTCCTGGACCTATGCCGCAGTCATCGCCGTGGCCGTGACCCTCTACATCGTCTTTTCCGTGGTCGTGACCGAATGGCGAACCGGCTACGTGCGTCGTCAGAACCGGCTGGCATCGCGTGCCAATACCCGCGCCATCGACGCGCTGCTGAACTTCGAGACTGTCAAATACTTCGGTAATGAGGCCTTCGAAGCTCGCCGTTACGCCGATAGCCTGGGTGAGTGGGAATCCGCCATGGCCCAGAACCGCGTGTCGCTGGCGACGCTGAACCTCGGTCAGGCGCTGATCGTGGGTGGCGCCGTGACGGTCATGATGGTGCTGGCGGGTCGTCAAGTGGTCGCGGGCACGATGACGCTGGGCGATTTGGTGCTGGTCAACGCCTACATGCTGCAGTTGTTCGTGCCGCTAAACTTTTTGGGCTTCGTCTACCGCGAGATCAAACAGGCATTGGCCGATATTGGTCGCATGTTCCGGCTCACCGATATCGAGCCGGAGGTCCAGGACCCGGAGCCCGCCGTGGACATACCCCGCGCTCCAGCCGCCATCGCCTTCGAAGACGTCCACTTCGGCTACGACAGTCGCCGGCCCATCTTGCAGGGCGTGAGTCTGGAGGTTGCGGCTGGGGAGACGGTTGCTGTGGTCGGTTCCAGCGGTGCCGGCAAGTCAACGCTTGCCCGATTGATCTTCCGTTTCTACGACGTAGACACCGGCGTCATCCGGGTTGCCGGCCATGATGTCCGCAGGCTGAGCCAGGCCAGCCTGCGCGGCAATATCGGTGTGGTCCCGCAGGACGCGGTGCTGTTCAACGATACGCTGGGCTACAACATCGCCTACGGCAATCCCCAGGCGAGCCAGCAGGCGATTGACGAGGTGTTGCGTCTGGCCCACCTGGAAGCCTTTGTCGCCAGCTTGCCGGACGGCCTGGACACCCAGGTCGGCGAACGGGGGCTCAAGCTGTCCGGCGGCGAGAAGCAACGCGTTGCCATTGCGCGCGCGGTGCTTAAGCAGCCGGGCATTCTGCTGTTCGATGAGGCCACCAGTTCGCTGGACTCGGAATCCGAGCAATCGGTGGTCCGCGCCCTGCGCGCCGTGGCGGCTGACCGGACCACGGTGATCATTGCCCATCGCCTGTCCACCGTGGCCGATGCCGACCGGATCGTGGTGCTGGAGCAGGGACGTATTGTCGAAACCGGCCATCACAGCCAGCTGCTGGCGCGTGGCGGCCGCTATGCCGATCTGTGGGCCTTGCAACAGGCCGAGCAGGCGTCGGGGCCATCTGACTCAACAGGTCGGTAATGCAGCGCGTCGGCCCTATCGCTCTCGCAGTCTTCGTCGCCGTAGCGGCATGGATCACGCTCGTCGACCGGACCCGTGAGGAGCCGACGGAGTTGTCCTGGCCCAGCGGGCAGGCTTTGCCGTCAGACTTACGCGATGACCTGATGGCCAACGCACCCGCTGAACTGCCGTATTCAGACCTGCGTGTGGACCATGCGGCAGCCTGGCTGCGGTTGGATCATCCCGATGGCCAGGCCATTCTGAATGTCGGTGGTGACGAGGATGCCGCATGGGCCAGCGTTGGCGAGGCCCGATGGGTCATCGCTTACGCCTTGCTGGCCCGGCTGCGCCAACTTGCACAGGGCAATGCCGGTCGGGAGCCGGTCAGCCTTGCACCAACCCAGAACGGGGAGATGACTGGGGCACGGAGTGTCGTTGATGGCCTGCAGGCTGCCGATGAGCCGGAGGATCACGCATTGCACTCAAGCTTACCGGCCGAACCGGTCCATCCAACCGACGCTTGGCTAGCCGCCCAGGCAGCCAGGGAAGCTTCGGACCCGGCCATCACGCTGGAGCTGCCTCGGCACTGGACATTGCGCCAGACGGTTGACGGCCAATACACAGCCGAGCGTGTGGCGGGCCGTGGCGGAGGCTGGGCTGCGCGTCTACGCAACGCCGTCGAGAATCCGGAAGGCGAGGCTGTGCTGATTCAGACCGTCGATGTGTCCGAGTGGACAGCGCCGCAACTGGAAGCCCGCTGGTGGTTGCGTGGCGCACTGGCGCGGCAAGCCGCCGGTGGACGTTGGCATGTGGAATATGCGGGCACGCGCAGACAGGAATGGCATTCCGCCCCGGGATATGGGGCGCGCGATGCGCTGACAACGGACTGGTCGGTGCATCGGGTCATCACCGGGAGCGCTGATCTACAGGGTCGGCGCGTCGAGCTGGGTATTGTGCTGGCCGGGCAGGGGGGCATCGACATGGACGATGTGCAACTCGTGCCGCACGAGCCCGCGTTACGACCTGGTGAACGGCCCACACCCAACGCCGTTCGCAATCCCGGGTTCGAGCAATGGACGGGGCAGGGCGCTCAGGGCGACCAGTAAACCTGCAGACGGGGCCCGCGATCGAACAGCACGGTGCGCACGGGCATCGCCTCGACATCGCGGTCAGCAATGGCACGTTCGAACGTCTCGCGCTTGTCATCACCCTCGATGTGCAGAAACTGATGTCGGGCGTTGTTCAGGGCCACGGGTGTTAGCGTCATCCGCGCCGTGGGCTGGCTGGGCGGGCGGACCACCTCGCAGGCGTGGTCGCTGTCCAGCACGCCGGTGAGTTCTGGCGCGTCGGGAAATAACGAGGCGGTATGGCCGTCATTGCCCATGCCGAGGACCACGACATCCAGCGGAAAACCGACCTCGGCTACGCGGGCCTCGGCCACCATCTGGCCAGATTCCGGCAATGTATGCGGCGTCTTAAGAGAGATGACATGCGCGGCGGCCGCCTGGTCGCGAACCAGTTCACGGCGGATCAGCCCAACGTTGCTGGCGGCTTCCTGTTCGTCGACCCAGCGCTCATCAGCGGGCAGGACATGAATGCTGGACCAGTTCAGCGGCAGCTTCGACAACGCGCCAAACAGGCGAACGGGTGTACGACCACCCGAAACCACCAACGAGGCCTGCTTGCGGGTATCAATCGCTTCCGCGAGTCGTTCGCCGATGCGCGCGCCTAGCGCTGCGGCCAGTGCATCTCTATCGGGAAATTCAAACCAGTCATGGGCCATCCTCCACCTCCTCGTGCCATGCAAACCCTTCCCGGGCCAGCAGCGAGACGGCTGACGACGGGCCCCAGCTTCCTGCGTTGTATCCACGCGGACGATCACCGTCGTCTTTCCAGGCCGCCAGAATGGGGTCGACCCAGCGCCAGGCGGCCTCGAGTTCATCGTTGCGCATGAACAATGTCAGATTGCCGCGAATCACCTCTGTCAGCAATCGTTCATAGGCATCTAGCGGACGCACCTTAAAGGTTCGCGCGAAGTCCAGGCGCAGGCTGACGGGTTTGAGCCGCATCGCCGGACCGGGTTGCTTGGCCAGCACATTGAGGCTGACACCTTCATCTGGCTGCAGCCTGATGACCAGCCGATTGGCAGGCAGATCGCCGAGGTCTGCTCCAAAGATATTGAGCGGGACCGGGCGGAAGTTGATGACGATCTCCGCTCGGCGCTCTGCCAGCCGCTTGCCGGTGCGCAGGAAAAACGGCACGCCGGCCCAGCGCCAGGTATCGATATGCGCCTTGATGACCGCAAAGGTTTCGGTGCGGCTGTCGGGCTCGACGCCGTCTTCGTCCAGATAGCCGGGTACGGCCTGTCCGTTAATCGCGCCGGCCCGGTACTGGCCGCGCACGGTGTCACGGATGGCCGCCTGACCGGACAGCGGTTTGAGCGCCCGCAAGACCTTGAGCTTTTCATCGCGCACGGCGTTGGCTTCGGTGGCCGTTGGGGGCTCCATGGCCACGATGCAGAGCAGCTGCAGCAGATGGTTCTGGATCATGTCCCGCATGGCGCCGGTGTGCTCGTAGTAACCGGCGCGGCCTTCCAGCCCGACCTGCTCGGCCAGGGTGATCTGCACATCGTTGATATTCGTGCGCCGCCAGAGCGGCTCGAACAAGGCATTGCCGAAGCGCAGTGCCATGAGGTTCTGGACGGTTTCCTTGCCCAGGTAGTGGTCGATCCGGAAGACCTGGTCTTCGCTAAACACCGCGCCGACACGCTGGTTGATCTCGGTCGCTGACTGCAGGTCGCTCCCCAGCGGTTTTTCCAACACGACGCGCGCCTGGGGCGTGTTCAGCCCGGCGCCAGCCAGCCCTTCACAAATGGTCGCAAACAGCTTCGGGGCGGTGGCCAGAAAGAACACCCGGCAGCGGTCCGGGTCCTGCCGATTCAGCTGGTCGGCGAGCTGGGCGAAATCGCCCGCGTCATCGGCGCTGAGCTTGACGTAGTCCAAGCGCTCCAAAAACGCGCGCAGTGCCGCGTCGTCGAGATCGCTGTCACGGACATACTGTCGGCAGGCGCCAGCCGCATGGTCGCGCATGGCGGCCTGGTCCATTGCCGAGCGTCCGGTGCAGAGAATCCGGCTGCTGCCCTGAATCTGGCCGTCCTTGTTCAGGTAGTACAACGCGGGGATGAGCTTGCGCGTGGCCAGGTCGCCCGCGCCGCCGAAAATCACCATGTCGAACGTGTCGCCGCGCATTGTTGCGCCTCCTTTGACGCCGCCGGAGCAGCTGGGGTCTCCGGCGCGTTGTTTGCATGATCTACGCCACAGCACGTTACCACCGCTGCCCGCCGGTGATTCAAGCACCCGGCCTTGACCGGCGCGTGACAAGGTCGGATGAGTGTGGTGTGGTTGAACGGACACCTCGCCGGGTAGACCGGGGGGTGTGCGCGGTGCCTGCCGGCGCCGCCAAACATCCGGTGCAGCAAGGAGCAACGCATGGTTGAACCGCTACACCCGACCGTGGCGGAAGTCACGGCACGGATCGAGTCTCGCAGCCAGGATTTGCGGGCAGGCTATCTAGAACAACTTGGTGCCGCGCGGGCACAGGGCCGGGCTCGCGGGCGCCTGTCCTGCACGAATCTGGCACATGGATTTGCAGCGGCCGGCTCGGACCAGCCCCCTTTGGCGGGGCTGCAGTGGCCCAATCTGGCCATTGTTTCGGCCTATAACGACATGTTGTCCGCGCACCAGCCCCTGGGCGCCTATCCCGAGCTGATCAAGGCCGCTGCGCGCGAAGTGACGGCCACGGCCCAGTTCGCCGGGGGCGTGCCCGCCATGTGCGATGGCGTCACCCAAGGCCAGCCGGGGATGGAGCTCAGCCTGTTGTCCCGCGACGTCATTGCCATGGCCACCGCCATCGCGCTGTCCCACGATATGTTTGACGGCACGTTGGCGCTGGGTGTTTGCGACAAAATCGTTCCCGGGCTGGTCATCGGCGCGCTGAGCTACGGTCATCTGCCCACGGTGTTCGTGCCGGCCGGGCCCATGACCTCCGGGCTGGCGAATGATGAAAAAGCGCGTATTCGCCAGCAGTTTGCCGAGGGCAAGATCGGTCGGGCCGAGCTGCTGGAGGCGGAATCACGGGCCTATCATGGTCCCGGCACCTGCACGTTCTACGGAACGGCCAACTCCAACCAGATGTTGATGGAGGTCATGGGCCTTCACCTGCCGGGCACCGCCTTCGTGAACCCGAATACGCCCCTGCGCGATGCGCTGACCGCCGAGGCGGCGCGGCAATGTGGTCGGCTGGCCCATGCGGCCGAGCGCGGGATCGGTGACATGCTCGACGCGCGCGCCTTCGTCAACGCCATCGTGGGGCTGCTGGCCACGGGTGGTTCAACGAATCACACCCTGCATCTGGTGGCGATGGCACGGGCTGCCGGGCTGATCGTTACCTGGGATGACTTCGGCGCCTTGTCGGCGGTGACCCCGTCGCTGGCGAAGATCTACCCCAATGGCAGCGCGGATGTGAACCACTTTCACGCCGCCGGCGGCATGGGTTTTCTTATGGCCGAGTTGCTGCGCGGCGGGCTGCTGCACCCAGATGTCGAGACCGTCGTCGGCTCCGGCCTGTCGGCCTATACCCGCGAACCGAGACTGGCAGAGGATGGTCGTGTCGAATGGGTGGACGCGCCGGCTCAAAGCGGTGACACCGATGTGCTGCGCGGTCTGGACAACCCCTTCGCGCCCACGGGTGGGCTACGCGTGCTTGATGGCAATCTCGGCCGTGGAGTGATCAAGGTATCGGCGGTTAAGCCGGAGCACCGCGTCATCGAAGCGCCGGCCATGGTCTTCGAGGATCAGCAGGCGCTGATCGACGCATTCCAGGCCGGGCGCATGAACCATGACCTGGTCGCGGTGGTACGCGGTCAGGGGCCCAAAGCCAACGGCATGCCGGAACTGCACAAGCTCACCCCGCAGCTCGGTGTCTTGCAGGATCGCGGCTTCAAGGTGGCGCTGGTCACCGACGGGCGCATGTCAGGCGCATCCGGCAAGGTGCCGGCCGCCATCCATGTCACCCCGGAGGTGGCCGACGGCGGACCGTTGGGCAAGGTGCGAGACGGCGATGTGATTCGCCTGGACGGTGAGCGCGGCACCTTGGAAGCGCAGGTCTCCGCGTCGGTTTGGGCCATGCGTGAGGTCGCGGCGGTGCCGACCAGCCCGCCCGGTTACGGACGCGAGTTGTTCTCCGCGTTGCGTGCGGCCAATAACGGCGCCGAGGCCGGTGCCGCCAGCCTGTTCTGATTCGAGGAGTTCGCGATGACACTCATGGAGTTGTTGCACGCGGCACCGGTGATTCCGGTGCTGGTCATTGAGTCGCCGGACGACGCCGTACCGCTGGCCGAGGCGCTGGTCAGCGGGGGGCTGCCCAATCTGGAGATCACGCTGCGCACGCCAGCGGCGTTGACGGCCATCGAACGGATTGCGCGTCAGGTGCCGGATGCCCGGGTGGGCGTGGGGACCGTGCGCAGCGACGCTGATATCCGCGCGGCCTGGGATGCCGGTGCCAGTTTTGCGGTCTCGCCGGGGCTGCCGCCCTCGCTACGTGCAATCGAGCACCCGATTCCACTGCTGCCTGGCGTGATGACGCCGACCGAAGTGATGACGGCCTACGAGCTGGGTTTTCACGCCATGAAGCTGTTTCCCGCCAAGCTGGCGGGCGGCTCGGATTTCTTGCGGGCAATCGCCGGACCCATCCCCGATGCCGTGTTCTGCCCCACCGGCGGTATTCGCGAAGAGGACCTGCCGCGTTATCTGGCGCTGCCCAATGTGGCCTGCGTCGGCGGCACCTGGATGGCGCCAGCCGATGCCCTGGCGCGCAAGGATTGGGGGTTGATCGAGACATTAGCGCGTCGCGCCGTGCAGATCGCCCACGACGAACCGACCACCACCGGTCAGGCTGCCGGCGTGCAACCGCAGGCTGGTGAAGAAGACCCTGGAGCTGCTCTGGAGACCCTGCGCTGATGAACGAACTTGCCATGGACCCTGAAGACTTCGCCCTGCGTGCCCGCGTCAAGCTGCTGGGCAAGCTCCTGGGGCAGGTCATTGCCCGGCACGCCCGGCCCGGGGTGTTCGAAGTGGTCGAGGAGCTGCGTACCGGCTTTATCGCGCTACGAAACGGCGAGCGGGACGGCCTGGAGGGCCTGGATCGCATGATCCGCGCCCTGGATGCCGAGACCCTGATGCAGGTGGTCCGCGCGTTCACAATTTACTTCCAGTTGGTGAACATCGCCGACGAGCTGTACCAGCACCGGGCGCGGCGCCAGCAGGTGGCCCAGGGTGGCCGGCTGTGGGTGGGGTCTTTTGATGATGCGCTGGCTTCGGCCGTGGAATCCGGGCTGGACGCCACGGCCATGTCCGAGCTGCTGGGGCGCATGCGCTACAACCCCGTGTTCACCGCGCACCCCACCGAGGCCAAGAGTCGCACGGTCATGGAGGCGCTGCGGCGCATTTTCGTCCTCAACGAGCGGCTGGAGGATGGCGAGTCGTCCGAGATCGTCGAGGCCATTGGCCGCGAGATCCAGACGCTGTGGAAGACCGAGGAACTGCGTGGGCAGCGGCCGACGGCGGAGGACGAAATCCGCAACACGCTGCACTATTTCAACCAGTCGATCATCCAGGCCGTGCCGGTGCTTTGTCGCAACCTGGAGCGCGCCCTCGGTCGCAGCTACGAGCAACGTATTCGCTTTCCGGCTTTTCTACGCTTTGGTTCCTGGGTGGGCGGAGACCGCGACGGCAACCCCTTCGTGACAGTGAATACCTCCTGGTATGCGTTGCGCATGCAGATTCGTGAGGTGCTCACCTATTACCTGCGTCAAACCGATGTGCTGGCCGATGAGCTGTCGCATTCACGGCGCTGGTGTGCGCCCACCCCCGCCTTCGAAGCCTCGCTGGCCGAGGATGAGGCCGAGTACCTCAACCGGACCGGCGCCTTGCCTGAGCGCTTTGCCCAGGAGCCGTACCGTCGCAAGCTCTACCTGATGCGCGAACGGCTGACGGCCATGGTCGAGCAGGTCCAGGTCGAACTGGAAAACCGCGCCCAGCGGTCTCGCCGTGCTTCGGGCGGCTATGCCTCGGTGGCCGATTTCATTGATGACCTGCGGCTGATTCATCAGTCGCTGTGCAGCCACGGCGACGACAACATCGCCAATCGCCGGCTCAAGGATCTGATCTTCGCCGCCGAGGCCTTCGGATTCTCGCTGGCCCGGTTGGACCTGCGCCAGGAGTCGCCGCGCCATGAGGAGGCGGTGGCCGACCTGCTGCGCGAGGCGGGACGCTGCGAAGACTACGCCGCGCTGGACGAGCCGCAGCGCATGGAATTGCTCACCCGGATCGTCGAGAACCCGCCGTCACCACCACCGCTGGAATTCTTCAGCGAGTCGGTGCGTCAGGTACTGGCGCCGATCCAGATGATGGCCCAGGCGCAGAATGTCTTTGGTGAGGAGACTTTCGGCGCCTATGTGATCTCCATGGCTCACAGTGCCAGCGATGTGATGGAAGTCTTGGCGCTGGGGTCGGTTTACGGCCTCACGGGCTGGCAGGCCGATGGCGCGGTCTGCCGGATGCGAATCGCGCCGCTGTTCGAAACCATCGAGGATCTGGCCCACATCCGGCCCGTGATGCAGGCCTTGCTGGCCAACCCGGTGTACCGGCAGATGCTCGAGGCCTCTGGCGGGGATCAGGAGGTCATGCTGGGGTATTCGGATTCCTGCAAGGATGGCGGCATCCTCGCTTCGAGCTGGAACCTTTATAACGCCCAGCGCGAAGTCACCACACTTTGTCGTGAGCAGGGCGTGGGTTGCCTGCTATTCCACGGCCGTGGCGGCACCGTCGGTCGCGGTGGCGGCCCGACGCATTCGTCGATTCTGGCCCAGCCGCCAGACACCGTGAACGGGCGGATCAAGTTCACCGAGCAGGGTGAGATGATCTTCTACCGCTACAACAACCCCGAGACCGCGGTCTACGAGCTGACGGTGGGGGTGAGCGGGGTGATCAAGCATGCGCTGTACGCCGACGACGCACCCCAGGCCCACCTCGACGCCATGGCGCGTCTGGCCGCCGAGGGCGAGGCCTGGTACCGGGAGCTGACCGAGCACACGGAAGGCTTTTTTGACTATTTCTACGATGCCACGCCGGTCGCAGAGATCGGCTCGCTAAACATTGGCTCGCGCCCCAGCCACCGCAAGAAGGCCGAGCGGGGCAAATATTCGATTCGCGCCATTCCCTGGGTGTTTGCCTGGGCGCAGTCGCGGCACACACTGCCGGCTTGGCTGGGTGTGGGCACGGCGCTGGAGCGTTTCCAGGCCGAGCACCCGGATGCCACGACCCTGCTGCGGGAGATGGCCGAACAATGGCCGTACTTCGCCAACTTTTTGAACAACACGCAGATGGCCTTGACCAAGGCAGACATGGACATTGCCCGCCGCTATGCCGAACTCGCCCCCGATCAGGCGAAGGCGCAGGCCATTTTCTCGGTGATTGAGGCCGAGTACCGCCGTGCCTGCACAGAGATTTTGCGGATCACCGGGCAGGCGCAGTTACTGGGCGAAGACCCCGCCCTCGGCCGGTCGCTGGAACGGCGCAGGCCGTATCTCGATCCGCTGAACGCGATCCAGACCCTGCTGATCGAACGGTGTCGGGAGCGCCCGGACGAGCCGGTGTGGAAGGAAGCGCTGCTGCGATCGATCAATGGCATCGCAGCCGGCATGCGAAATACCGGGTAGCGCAGATAAAAATTTCGGGCGGATGTCCGGTTTTGTCGACGGAATGCGTTTTATGACCTGACGCGTGTGGTTCCCAGAGGTCCTCCGGTCTCTGACACGCGTCGGGACGTGCGTCGGTCACCTTGGTGATCTTCGCTCCCCCTAATTCCGGCGGTGGTGGCGACCACCGCCGGTTTTTTTTGCCTGCGTCCTGCCCTGTTGTTCGGCGCGTCAGCCCAGCTCCGTCCTGCAGGGGCGACGACCGGTGGTTTTGACCGTGACCAACGGAGGGGTCCACGGGGTTAAATCGCGCGCCAGTTCTCGAATTCTTCAGCCCCGATCCCTTAATCTGTGCGGCGTTGCGCTGTGGCTGCGGTCATCACTGGATGCCGGCGGCCACTTCAAATTGACTGAGTGACAGCGGCCCTGCAGATGCGGGCCAGGGTAGTGCGGTGAAGTGCCTCGGGCTGTCTGCTCGCGCCATGCGCCGGTTGTTGCTTGGCCTATCCGTCGCCCTGCCAGGCGCGGCACAGGCCGTGGATAACCCGCCCATCGGCGTGCAGTGGATTCAACATATCAACGGGTCCGCCATTCGCCTGACGGCCGATGGTTGGGAGGCGGGTATCCGTTCGCAGGCCCGCGAACCCGATCGGCTGTGGCTGCAGCCGGATGCGCGGGTGCGCGATGTGTCTGACCTATCGCTCGCCGGCGACTTCGCATGGCGCGATGACAGTCTCAGTGTGGTCTCGCGCATCGACTACCACTCGCTGGCGCCTCGCCCTGCCTTCAACCATCGCAAGCGTCAGGACGCCAGCCTGCAGACATCGGTGCAGCGGCGGTTCGGGGTCTGGCGCGTTGCGGTGGACTGGCAGCAGTTTGGCGAGGACTACGCCTTGCCAACCGATATTTGGTTTGCCGGCGACCGCGAGCGTCGCGCGCTGCGTGTCGAACGCCCCTGGGCGGGGGGGCAGATCAATCTCGGCTTGGCGGAGCAAGTGCAGCAACGTTCCAAACCGCAGCGTACCCGTACGCAGCGACGCTGGGTGGGCTGGCATGGCATCCGTCGCGGTGGGCGCAGCCTGCGTGTCGAACTGGAGCATCTGGATCGCGCGCCGGCCGGCGTGGCGGTGGGCTGGAGGCAACAAACCGAAACACGTCTGCGCCTGGGCATGGGGCAGCAGCTGGGCCGGGTGCTGCTCAACCTCAATACCGAATGGTTTCACCAGCAGACACGCAGGCATCAGACCCGGTCGCTCACCCGGGCCGGCATTGTGAACCTGTCTGCCGAGTTGCCGTGGCGTCGCCTGCGGCTGCGGGCGTGGACCACCGCGTCGAATTATGACCTGGCGGCCGGACACAACATGGCCGTACATGCGGGGGTTCAGGCCATCGCCGACACCCTGTGGTCGGACGTTCATCTTGAAGTTGGGGTGGACCGCGCCTATCGCGACCAGGTCTGGGCGCAGGCTTCGGTGACCGAATCCCATGCGAACGGCCGCCTGCGCTGGACGCCTCGGCATTTAGGGGGCTATTTCTCGCCAAGCGCCCGGCCCTCACTGGAACTGGTCGCCGACTTGCGCGAGCGCCGCAGCGGTGGCGACGCTGAGCTGGCCGATCCCACGCTCATGCTGATCTGGACTGTGCGCTGATGCTCAAAGCGACCAGGGCCTGGGCCTTAGGATGAGACCCAGTTCCGGTGTCGGGGTGCAGGGACGCTAGGATGAGCCCGGGGTTCAACGCGACGGATGGCCGTGGAACACGCGATTCAAACT